>CAZBTJ010000010.1:0-63736 GCA_964494325.1 uncultured Pirellulales bacterium | reverse complement strand
TCCATCGCAAGGATGCATTGAGGTCGACCTCAGTGGCCAGGTCGGCAGGGAAAGGTATGTGGGGGGGATTTGATTGGATTTCAATTCTGGCCTTCACGGATCCCACGTCAAAACCTGGGGAACCGCCGCCTAAGCCCAGAGACATGATGCGTACGGCAGTAGGAGAAAAGCCGGGTTGGACATTTTCCAGGTCAAACACGCATTTAGTTGCTTCCTGAGTCCATTCATTCTCTGCAGTGGCGATGCCTAATGCATATGTCTTGTTTTTACCATCAGATAGAAAGACCAAGGCTGTTTCCCCTCTTGTTCCCATTTCACGTATGATGAGATCCGGGCCATTTCCGTCTGTGATTTCTCCTGCAAACCCGACTTCAATCCATTTGTCAGTGGTGATTGTCACTGCGGATAGGTTTGAGGGTGGGGCGCCCACCAGGTAGCGTTCTGGATCAACGTAAATTATTGGATCTTCAAATTCTCCGTATTTATCGATCCCGGTCCAGCAATCACATTCCAGTAGAGATCTGCTATTAATTTTGTTGGGATATTGCCATATCACCTCTGTGGCGAATAATGTCTGAGATACAATTAAGAGTACAAGGCAGGAAGTCGCAGTCTTGTAAGTCATAAAGTCTCCTTGATCTTCTCACTGGCAATAATTTGAATGATCATGTTTTTTTCAGAAAACTACCTTTAATTTTAGCGTATTTGGGAAAAAGAAACAATCCAGAGGCTTGATATTCCATGATTTGGCATTACAGTGAGGTCATGGTAAAGCGTTCATCTATCTTGGCATTGATACTGTTAATGCCTGCTCCAAGCCTGGGCGTCTGGGTGGGTATGATTGTCTGGCCGGACTTGCTGTTAGGCAAGGTCTTGTTTTTTTTGGCCAAGGTCTGGCTATTGGCTTTGCCCTTATTTTGGCTGCTGCGGGTGGAGAAAAAGGGGATGAGTTGGTCCAAACCACATCAAGGGGGCTTTGGTGTGGCATTGGCTTTAGGGCTGGCCATTGCTGGTTTCATCGTGGTTGCCTATATCATGCTGGGCACCCTGCTCATTGATTCGAAGGCCATTCAGGCCATGGGCGTAAATACCGGATTAGGCCAGAGAAGTACATACATTGCAGGGGCGGTATATTGGGTGACAATCAATTCAGTCCTTGAGGAGTATGTGTGGCGATGGTTTGTCGTGGAGAAGTTGGAGGATATTTTTCCCAGTAAGGTGGCGATTGTGGCCTCTGCTCTGGGATTCACTTTCCACCATATCGTGGCCATGCAGATCTTTTTGAGCCCATTTGTGGTGGTCCTGGCTGCTGCGGGCATATTTATTGGAGGGGCCGTCTGGTCCTGGTGCTACATTCGGTATCGGTCCATATGGCCGTGTTATGTGAGTCACGCCATTGTGGATGTGGCTGTGTTTGCAGTGGGGTATCATCTCCTTTTTCTGGCGTGATACCTATAAACTAGAGGGTAAGGATGTTTTGGCAGGAGGTTTCATGTTGCGTGATATTTTGGTGGCGACGACCAATCCCGGCAAGATAAAAGAACTTCGATTTATGCTTGGGCATGAGGCGAATTGGCTTGGTTTGGCCGATGTTGGGATTGATATGGAGGTGGAGGAGGATGCCAAAACATTCTCAGGAAACGCACAAAAAAAAGCCATGGCGTATGCCAAAGCCTCCGGCTTGTGGACACTGAGCGATGATTCTGGCCTGGTCGTTGATGTTTTGGGTGGGCAACCCGGCGTCTTGTCCGCCAGATTTTCTGGGGTACAGTCTTCTGATCGTTCTGTGGTAGATCAAAAAAATTGTGAAAAGCTTCTGAGTCTCCTTGAGGGGATTTCGGCATTGGAGCGTACGGGTCGATTTATGTGTTGCATCTGTGTGGCCTCCCCAGACGTGGTGCTAATTGAAACTCAGGGAACGGTTGAGGGACTTATTGCGCAAGAGCCCTTTGGGCATGGCGGATTCGGGTATGATCCAATTTTTTATCTTCCCGAGTATGGCAAGACCATGGCGGAGTTGGGTTCTGCCGAAAAAAACGCCATTTCTCATCGTGGAAACGCGATTAAAGCATTGAAGCCTCTCCTGGGGGAACAGCTAAAATGTGGGTGATTTACTCGGTTTGTCTATTTCGTGAAAAGGCATTTAAACTGTTTTTTCTTGACATCCCTTTGGCATAAAAGTATTTCTCCTTTTCTCAATTGATGTGAACTTATGACCGATGTTGCACATGAAAGGTCATTTTATTTTCAGTCATAAAGAAGTTTAAAGTCTGCTTCTTAAGCAGGTTATAACTCTAATTAGGTATATGGAATTGGTATGGCAAAATCAGGCAAAGCGCTCGTCATTGTTGAGTCACCCGCAAAGGCTAAAACTATTAATAAGTATCTGGGTTCTGATTTTGAAGTTAAGGCTTCCATGGGGCACATCAGGGACCTCCCTTCTAAAGGGATCAATGTAGATATTGAAAATGGGTTCAAGCCTACCTACGATATTATGCCTGGCAAGAAACGGACTGTAATTTCGCTCAAGGCATTGGCCAAGAAGTGTGACCGATTGTATCTGGCAACTGACCTTGACCGTGAAGGGGAGGCTATTGCCTGGCATTTACAGCAAATCCTGGGTGTGCCTGAGGATAAAACATACCGTGTCATTTTTAACGCCATCACCAAATCGTCGATTCAGGATGCATTCAAAGATCCTGGACGCCTTAACATGGGCAAGGTCAATGCACAGCAGGCCAGACGCATTCTAGACCGAATTGTGGGGTATCAAATCAGTCCCCTGCTGTGGAAAAAGGTGACTCGTGGTTTGTCGGCGGGTCGAGTTCAGTCCGTGGCAGTCAAGATTGTTGTGCTTAAAGAACGGGAGATCAAGGCGTTTGAGCCGGATGAATACTGGCTCATTCCGGCTGTGTTTACCACTGATTTACAGGACGACAAAGCAGTCCAGTGGAAGGCGTTCCTGGAGGCGAACACGGTGGATGGCAAGGCACCAACCTTGGCAAAGCAGAGTGTTTGGTTAACTCAACACAATGCCTTTAAAGCAGAATTGGTCAAGGTTAATGGCGAAAAGTACAGTGCCACGAACGAAGAGCAGGCCCTTCGTGTGTACAATGCTCTGGAAAAGTCCAGTTACGTCATCAATAAAATTGAGACAAAAGAATCTCTGACGCGGCCTTCGCCCCCATTTATTACCTCGACCATACAGCAGGCCGCTTCCAATCGCCTTGGGTTTTCTGCCAAACGAACGATGCGTGTGGCTCAACAGCTGTATGAAGGCATGGAAATTGGTTCCAGCGGATCTGTGGGTCTCATTACTTATATGCGTACCGACAGCACCTTCATGTCCAAGGAAGCCCTGGACATGGCTAGGCAATACATTGAACGTGAATTTGGTCCTTCGTATCTGCCGGACAAACCGAAAATGTTTGCTTCAGGTAAGAATGCACAGGAAGCTCACGAGGCCATTCGCCCCACAGAGGCGTCGCTGTCACCCGAGCAGGTCAAACCCTATCTCAACGAAGAGCAATTCAAGCTGTATGATTTGATCTGGCGTCGTTTTATGGCCAGTCAGATGATGCCTGGCAAGTGGAATGTGACAACACTGGAAATCCAGGCTGATACCAATGTCGGGCCATGTATCTATCGAACCAATGGCCGTGTTTTGGTTTTTGATGGTTGCACACGTGTGTGGATCACATCGTCCAGTGACCAGCAATTGCCGGCTGTTAGCGAAGGGCAGCCCTTGTCGCCAGTCGATATCAACGCAGAACAGCATTTTACCAAGCCACCAGCGAGATATACGGAAGCTTCCTTGGTCAAGGCGCTTGAGCGTGAGGGTATTGGTCGCCCCAGTACCTATGCTTCGATTATTAGCACAATCCAGGACCGCGACTATGTAAAGCAGAAAGAGCGTAAGTTTTTTGCCACGGACCTTGGTGAGGTGGTGACTGACAAGCTCAGTGAGTTCTTTCCCAAGATCATGGACATCTCGTTTACACGATTCATGGAAGAGCAGCTAGACAAGATTGAAGAGACGCATCTGGATTGGGTCGGTATTTTGGAGGAGTTCTACGGTCCCTTCAAAAAGAACCTGGATACTGCCATGGAGGAGATGAAGCATGCCAAGGCTGAAACTCAGCCAAGTGACTATACCTGCCCTGAATGTGAGAAGCCGATGGTCTATAGATTCGGCAAAAACGGGCGTTTCCTGAGTTGTGGTGCGTATCCTGAGTGCAAATTTGCCTGTCCTTGTGACGACGATGGCAAGATGCTTGAACAAGTTGAGACAGATCATAAGTGCCCTGTCTGCAATAAGCCCATGATTCACAAGAAGGGAAGGTTTGGGGAATTCTTGGGATGCTCAGATTATCCTGAGTGCAAGACCACACAGAAAATTGACAAGGAAGGCAATATTTTGCCACCCAAGCCACCTGCAGAACTTTCTGGTGTGCGGTGCTACAAATGTAAGACCGGTGAATTGGTCATTCGTGCCAGCAAACGCGGCCCGTTTTTGGGATGCAACAAGTTCCCACGTTGCCGTACCATAATCAGTATCAAACAGTTGGACCACCTCAAAGAGTTGCAGGAAGCTGGTCAATGGCCGCCTGATACCTATGAGAAGGCCGATGAGATGCTCGGGCGAAAAAAGAAGTCTGCGGCAGCCAAGAAGGAAAAGGATGACAAAGACGCTGATTCAAAGCCCAAGGCCAAGAAAAAAACTAAGAAAAAGACCTCGGCCAAAAAGGCTGAGCCTTCAGAGACAGTGATTGAAGATCTGCCTGCTCCCTTTTAAATGAATGAGTGAATGCGTGGCGGAACAGGTCAACCAAGTGATGTTTTCTTTCAGGGATAGGCAGGCATATGAAAAAGAATCTCGACGCCGTGGAATTCGAAACAGTGGAGCCCATTGGTAAACGCGTGTTGATCCGTAAGGATGAAGACAAGAAGATGACCAAGGGCGGTATTCAGTTGCCTGACAATATTGAGATTCCTACCATCACAGGTCGTATCGTTGAAGTCTCTGCAGAGGTTGAGAATCTTCCCGAGATCCCTTTGGAAAAATATGACAAGATTCTTTTCAATCCCAAGGGAGCGATTCCTGTGGATTTTGAAGGTTCGAATCGTCTATTCGTGGTTGATGTTGAGAAGGTAGTGGCCGTGTTTCGTAAGGGGTAGACGGCCCGATAAGAAGCGGTATTACGGAGCGGTAAATTCCTTTCTAAACGATATTTTCTCATTATTTTTGCTACAATTCTCGAAAACTTTCAAAACCCTCATCTTTTTTTGGCAAATGTTGGGTTAATTATGATAAATTATCGGACTAGACAGCGTGGTTCTATCGTCTGTGTATTGCGGGCGTTAAGTTAGAAAAGGTTTGCACGAAGGATGGTGTTAAGATACAATAGCTGCGGCTCAATTCTTCTTGGGGTATTCGGAAAGGGTGTTTTGAGTCCTGTTATTGGCTTATCGGAGATGATGAAATTATGGCTGGAATGTTTTACTCACTACAGGAAGCCGCCGACAAACTCGGCAAAACACAAGAAGAGATAAAACTGTTGGCCACGGAAGGCAAACTACGTGAATTTCGCGACGGATCCAACATCATGTTCAAGATTGATGAAGTTGAGGCATTATTGACTTCTGACGAACCTGAACAGATTGAAGATCTTGATCTTGTGTTGGAGCCCACTGAAGAGGCTGGTGATGTTGATGAATTGCTGGATCTTGAGCCGGTTGGAGAAGACGGGGCTCTGGATATGTCAGACGATTTACTGCTGGAGCCTGACAGTGATTCTCAAGATGCAGAAAGTCTGGACGAGGATTTGGATGCCTTACTTGGCTTTGCCGACGACGATGGATCTGCACAAGAGAGTTCTGCCGAGGAGGAGAATTATTCGCTCCTGATGGCCGATGACTCCGATGATCTGGGGTTGGTTGAGCCAGACCTGGATGTTTCCGCATTAGATGGCGATGATGACATAGGTTTGGGCTTGTCGGATACCCAGATGGCTGAAGATACGCCTCAGAGTGAAGATTCCGAGGGTGAATCAGACATTCTCCTGGCTTCCGATTCCACCGGGTTAGCCGACGGCAACATGGATACGGCGATAAGTGGTGAAGAAGGCATTAATCTTCTTGGCGAGACTGATGGAGATTTCAAATTAACAGACGATACCATGGCCGAAACACTGGCGGGCCTTGGTGCCACAGGTGAGACCTCTTTAGAAGAAATAGAAGATGACCTCAGTCTTGATAGCTTTGGTAGCGGATCAGGATTGTTGGACTTGTCGCTTCAGGCTGACGATACCTCTTTGGGTGGGATTCTGGATGAGATCTATACCAGTGATGGCGATGAAGGCAGTCCCGCAGAGGACAATTTTGCATCAGATGATAATGTCATGAGCGAGTCTGAGACGTTGCCCGTTGATCAAGGTCTGGTGTCGGATGATGCTTTTGTTCCTGCTGTGCCTATGGCAATTCGGTCAGCAGAAATACGGGCTGACGCGTCCAGTCGCATGCTCGGTGGCCTGCTCTTTATCCCGCTTTTCATGATGCTATATACTTCAATTATTGCGATTTCTGGCATGAACGCCAGAGTGCCCACAGTTTTAAGCGTGGTCAAACCATGGATCTGGTACATTTTGGGTGGTTTAATGCTCGTTGCCATCATTATGTCTGTAATGGCATTGACAAAAAGCGATGGTCCAAAAGCACCAAGAGCCAAAAAAGCGAAAAAGGCAAAAGGGGCTAAGAAAGAAAAAGCACCCAAAGAAAAGAAGGTCAAAAAGAAAAAAGAGAGGAAAGCTAAGAAGACATAAGCTTTCTCTGTCTGTTTCTCAGAAAATGCCAGGCCGCCCTGTTGGGCGGCCTTTTTTATGCGCTGTAATACATCTCTTGCCAACGGTGATTATTTGACAAGGCGACATGAATCAGATTTAATTGCCTCTCGAAGTCACACGCTGTCAATTATAATGAAATGATCGGAGATCAGAGCATGCCAAAACGTAGAGACATCAGCAAGGTTTTGATTATAGGTTCAGGGCCTATCATTATTGGACAGGCCTGTGAATTTGATTATTCAGGCACGCAGGCTTGTAAGGCATTGCGCAAGTTGGGCTATGAAATAGTCTTGGTCAATTCAAATCCAGCGACGATCATGACTGACCCCGGTACAGCGGATATCACTTATATCGAACCTCTAAATCTTCAAACCATGACTCGCATCATCGAACGAGAACGGCCTGATGCACTTCTGCCAAATTTGGGCGGACAGACAGGGCTGAATTTGTCTTCTGAGTTGGCCAAGGCCGGTGTTTTAGACAAGTTCGGCGTCAAGGTCATTGGTGTGCAATTGGATGCCATAGAACGTGGTGAAGATCGGATCGCCTTTAAGAACACCATGGATGCTGTGGGTGTTGAAATGCCCAAGAGCCAGCCAGCTTACTCCGTGGAGGAAGCTGAAGTCATTGCCAAAGAATTGGGATACCCCGTGGTCATTCGACCGGCCTATACCATGGGGGGGACCGGAGGAGGTTTGGTTTACAATGTGAATGAACTTCAGGCTGTTGCGGCGCGTGGTCTAACGGCAAGTCTGATTGGGCAACTCCTGGTGGAAGAGTCTGTGCTGGGGTGGGAAGAACTGGAACTGGAAGTGGTACGGGATGCCAAGGGTCAGAAGATCACTGTCTGTTTCATTGAAAATGTGGATGCCATGGGCGTGCATACAGGCGATTCCTATTGTACTGCCCCCATGTTGACCATTACGCCGGAATTACAGGCTCGTCTGCAGGAACATTCGTATGATATCGTGGATGCCATAGAGGTCATTGGTGGGACCAATGTTCAATTTGCCCACGATCCCGAGACAGATCGTGTGGTGGTGATCGAAATCAATCCCAGGACGTCGAGATCTTCAGCCCTGGCGTCCAAGGCCACGGGATTTCCCATTGCCTTTGTGTCGTCTCTCCTGGCCGCAGGTCTGACGCTGGACGAGATTCCCTACTGGCGAGATGGCACGCTTGAAAAATACACACCCTCAGGCGATTATGTGGTTGTAAAGTTTGCTCGTTGGGCCTTTGAGAAGTTCAAAGGGGTTCAGGATCAATTGGGCACCCAGATGCGCGCGGTGGGTGAGGTTATGAGCATTGGCAAAACCTACAAGGAAGCCTTTTTAAAGGCTATCCGTTCCTTGGAAACAGGGCGTTATGGTCTGGGTTTTGCCAAAGATTTTCAGGAACGACCACTGGATGAGTTGATGCAACTCGTGAGTACTGCCACCAGTGAACGGCAGTTTATTATGTATGAGGCTCTGAAAAAGGGGGCATCTGTTCAGTCACTGCATGAAAAGACCCACATAAAAGCCTGGTTTATTGAACAGATGGCCGAGCTGGTGACCCTGGAAAAAGATCTTCTGGCATGCAAAGGCAAAATCGTACCGGATACCTTGTTTGTACAGGCCAAGAAAGACGGGTTTGCTGATCGTTATCTGGCTCAGATCCTTGACGTACCAGAAGCTGACATTCGAAAGAGACGCCTTTCACTGGGATTGGCAGAGGCGTGGCAGTCTGTGCCTGTGAGTGCTGTGGACGACGATGCAGCGTATTACTTTTCCACGTACAATGCCCCGGACCAAGTGAGTGTTACAAATAATCGCAAGATCATGGTTCTAGGGGGTGGCCCGAATCGCATAGGTCAAGGCATTGAATTCGACTACTGCTGCGTGCATGCTGCGTTTGCTTTGCGTGACATGGGACTGGAAACCATCATGGTCAACTGTAATCCCGAGACCGTATCCACAGACTATGACACTTCGGACAAGCTCTATTTTGAACCACTGACTGTGGAAGATGTGTTGAGCATCTACGAAAAAGAAAAGCCAGAGGGTATGATTGTCCAGTTTGGCGGTCAGACCCCCTTGAATATTGCGGCAGAACTCGAAGCCGAAGGTGTGAATATCATTGGCACATCACCCGAGACAATCGATCTGGCAGAAGACCGGGACCGATTCAGAGCCATGATGGAGACCCTCGAGATCCCCATGCCTGAAGCTGGTATGGCCACCAATATAGAGCAGGCCCTGAAGGTGGCCGGAAAAATCGGGTATCCCCTGATGGTGCGGCCTTCTTATGTGCTGGGTGGACGCGGCATGGAAGTCGTGCATGATGAAGATGATCTTCGTGAATATATGCAGGCTGCCGTTGGTGTGACACCGAAGCGACCGATCCTGATTGACAAATTTCTCAGTAATGCCGTTGAAGCAGAAGCGGACGCAATCTCTGATGGTGTGGACGCCTTTGTGCCCGCAGTGATGGAGCATATTGAACTGGCCGGAGTCCATTCCGGTGATTCAGCCTGTGTCCTGCCTCCCATATCCATTGATCAGAAGCACCTTGATACGATTTGTGACTATACGCGACGCATTGCCACAAACCTTGGGGTGGTTGGGTTGATGAACATGCAGTACGCCATTGCCAATGACACCGTTTATGTGCTCGAGGCCAATCCTAGGGCGTCCCGAACAGTCCCGATCGTGTCCAAGGTTTGTGGTCTTTCCATGGCAAGGCTGGCCACTGAGGTGATGCTGGGCAAGCCCTTGGCAGAGCTTAATCTTGAGCGCAAAGTGATCCCTCACTTTGGTGTCAAAGAATCCGTGTTCCCATTCAATATGTTCCCGGAAGTAGATCCCCTACTTGGACCGGAGATGCGGTCCACCGGGGAAGTACTGGGACTGGCGGATTCGCCAGGTCTGGCCTATTTCAAGGCCCAGGAGGCCACACAACAACTGCTGCCTACCGAGGGCACCGTTTTGATCACTGTAGCACAGCAGGACAAGGATGGCATCGTTGAATCCGCATCACTTTTTTCTAAGATGGGCTTCAAGATTTTGGCCACAGAAGGGACGCAAAAGTTTCTTGCATCGCAGGGTGTGAAGGCTGAGGCTGTGCTTAAAATGCACGAGGGGCGTCCCAACATTGTGGACAGCATAAAGAATCAACAGGTGCATCTGATTATTAATACACCGACTGGCAAGCTCAGTAAATTCGACGATTCCTACATTCGGAAGGCGGCAATTCAGTACAAGGTGCCGTATATCACCACCACCAGTGCTGCACTGGCCTCGGCTCGGGGTATTCAGGCCAAGCTTAAAGGCAAGGGGGATGTGAAGTCACTACAGGCTTATCACGCTGATATTGAATAGCAGTGTTTGAACCAAGAAACATTTGATCGTTCACTGCCTTGCTTTATGGGGAATATCGTGGTATAAGTTCACTCTTTGAAACTCCGGGGAGGTGTCGGAGTGGCTTATCGAGCAGCCTTGGAAAGGCTGTGTAGGGCTCGTCCCTACCGCGGGTTCGAATCCCGCCCTCTCCGTTTAGAGCCAACTTGGCCTTGTGCCAGGTTGGCTCTAAACTTATACCAGTGAGTCCACCCAGAATAGAGTTGCAGCGCTTCCTCAAAAACATCGTGCATTTTGACTCTGTACGCCTATAATGGTGCCCACTATGAAACTACCAGAACTTAAAAAACCTGAGCGGTATGTTGGCTTGTATGCGATTGATTTTGGTGATCATTCGGCAGTGGGATTCACTGCGGACGAAGTGGCAGAGTTGCTGGAATCTCAGAAGTCGTTTAATATCACGGTCTACAAGATATATCGGGCTTCTCCAGATGGAACCCTGGAAATAAAGGGTGTTCAGAAAGACCGATTTCAATTGGAAAGTGGCTTGTTTTTTTATACGGCAGACCGGGAAACCAATTATCAGGCTTATCAACGCTTGGTCCGTTTGGCCGTGACTCAACAGCCTCCGTGCAGAGCCAAGGTGCATCTGGCCCAGTGGGACGAGGGGCAGTATGTGTTGGGGTTGATTTATCCGGCGGAGTATGAGGAAGAAATCAGTGCGTGGCTCATTCAGGGGCGGTTTGAGGCTGAGGGGTTGGCTGAAGCGGGCGTGGGCGTTGTGCAGCAATACTATGACAGATCGCCGGAGGTTCTTGAACGTCATCAGCTTTTTGGCCAGGCGCAGTTTGAAAGTCGCTCCGGTGATGAACTGCTGGTTGGGCTCAAACGGGCTATTCAACGCTGAGTGGGTCATGAAACCTGCGAAATGGCCCAGTAGATGGCGGAGTTTTGTGGCTGCAAAACTGATTTCTCGGGGGCAGAAAACCAGGGAATTAACCGGGCAGGACCTCAAGAATGCAGAGTTCAAGACCACTACGCAGGGTATGGGGCTGCGCATGACCGATCATATCCGAAGTGTTTTTCGATTTAGGTGGCTGCGTAAGCACTAACCTGAATTTCTGACCGAGAAAGTGTCCCAAAATTTGGGGCAAGAGAAGACAGAGATTGCAGGATTAACTGGCTAAAAACACACTTTTTTTGTGCTGGATAAAGCGCTCGATGTTATCGAGTGAGTCCAGGTTTTCTGGTATGAGTTCTTGGTCTTCGATGTGCAACTCATAAGTTTCTTCCAGGAACATGATGAGTTCCAGAATGCCAGTAGAGTCGATGATGCCTTCATCCAGGAACGACGTGTTTGTGTCCAACCTTGTATTGTCACCAAAAAGAAAATTGTCCACGATATACTGTTCTACTGTTTCTTTAAGCATTGTTTCGCCTCTTCTGGAAAAATGGTTCGCTTCTTCTAAGCATTTCAGCTATGTAAATTGTTGTCGGATTTTTAGGTTAAGCGGTTTAAGTACTTTCAGAGAAACAGCATTTTTGGTATATAAAAAGCAGGTGATGAAACGCATTACAGGACTATGAAAGATGGCATTACCATGCAAACAACCGCAGGGACGCAAGCGAATAAATACCTATGGGATATCCAGCCAGTCAGTTCATGTTGTACCGAGGTGGCGACAGCCCTGAAAATATCACCGCTATTAGCTCAAATTTTAATTAACCGGGGTCTTGAGAAGTCGCAAACGGCCAATTCGTTTTTACGTCCAAAGCTTACAGACCTTATCCGTCCAGACGAAATGCCAGGTGTTCAGTCTGCTGTGGCCCGCATTCGTTGTGCTTTGGAGGCTCAAGAAAAGATTACCATTTATGGCGATTATGACGTGGATGGCATTACTGGCGTATCCATACTATTGGCCCTGTTAACTCAGCTCAAGGCCGAAGTCGACTATTACATCCCGCACAGGATTGATGAAGGCTATGGTCTCAATGAAGGGGCGCTGGAACAATTGACCTCAGCCGGTACGCAGCTCATCATTACCGTAGATTGTGGCATTAGTGCCGTGGCCTCCGCGAAAAGAGCTGCAGAGTTAGGTGTGGACTTGATTATTACAGATCACCATCAGCCTGGCCCTGAACTGCCCGTGGCTGTGGCCCTGGTTCATCCCCTGCTGGGATCTGACTATCCCAATCCAGCTTCAGCAGGTGCCATGGTGGCATTTAAGCTCGCATGGGCCCTTGCGAATGATGTGTGCCAGGGTGAAAGACTGACCCAGCCCTTGCGTGAATTCATGCTGGAAGCAACGTCTCTGGCTGCTGTAGGCACTGTGGCTGATGTGGTGGATTTACGGGGTGAAAATCGCATCTTGACGCATTATGGATTAAAAACTCTTGCGAAATCCAAGCTAGTGGGTGTACAGGCCCTGATCGAAGGGGCAGGTCTGGAAGGCAAGGGCTTGGATACCTACGATATTGGATTCAAAATTGGCCCCATGCTCAATGCTGCAGGGCGTATGGGGCATGCCAGGTTGGCTGTCGAGTTGCTTGCCAGTGACAGTGCCATGCGCTCCAGGCAAATTGCAGAATACCTCAAAGAGCAGAACACACAGCGTCAGCAATGTGGACGCAAAATATTCAAAGAAGCCTGTCAACAGATTGTTGCTTTAGGATATCATCATCCAGATCGACGCAGCATTGTTCTGGCGGGCGAGAATTGGCATAGAGGTGTACTGGGTATTGTGGCCTCTCGCATTGTGGACAAGTATTTCAGGCCGACCATTGTGGTGAACCAGGACAGGGGTGATTCTTCTGTGGCTCAGGGGTCTGCACGGTCCATCCCGGGGTTTTGTATCCTGGATGCGATTCGAGCCTGCCAAGAACACCTTGTGGCCTTTGGTGGGCATGAAATGGCCGCCGGGCTTACAATAAAAGCAGATCGCGTGTCCAATTTTGTAGACGACTTTGAGGCATTTGCCCGTGAATCGCTCAAAAATCGCGACCTCCAAGCCAGTCTTACGATAGATGCGATGGCCAGTCTTGGAGACTTGCCTTTGGATGTGATCAAGCAAATACAATGGCTTGAGCCATTTGGTCAAGGCAATCCCCGACCCATGTTTGCCACAAAAGCCGTGCATCTGATTGCGACGCCCAGAAGAGTTGGCGCGAAAGGCGATCATTTGCAAATCACAGTGTCAGATGACACCGGGGCCATGCGTTGTATTGGCTTTGGCATGGGCAAACTCGAAAAGAAGCTTCAGGAAGCCGAATACTTTCACATTGCCTATGAGGCCCAACTAAACACTTACAACGGTCAAACCAACCCGCAGCTTTTTCTTTTGGACATTCAGTTTGACTAAGCGGCCTTAGGGCTTCAAAATAAAACAGCCGATCGGTCTTGCGACCAATCGGCTGGGCAAATCAAAATATGCTGGGCACATAATGCCCTGGTGCGCTTTTAGGAATCGCTTTTAGCGACCAATGCGTTGAGACGCTTGACGAGACGCGATTTCTTGCGAGATGCAGTTTTCTTGTGCATCGTGCTTGTTGCAGCGGTCTTGTCGAGCTTGATTGTGACGAGACGCAACTGTTCAGCAGCTGCTGCTGCGTCGCCTTGCTCAAGAGCGGCATCAAAATGCTTGATCTGAGTCTTGACCTGACTCTTTCGAGCCCGATTAAGAGTTTTAGCCTTTTCGTTTTGCCTGGCTCTCTTTTTGGCAGATAATGACTGTGCCACTTTACTACTCCTATTTATCAACTAACTGTCGTAAACTCACACTGAGAGGTTGAACCACTCAACATACTTCATGGATTAAAACTACACAAGAGGTATTTTATGTATTCTGACTGAGAGGGCAATTAGTGCGTTTAGTACAGGTTCAGTTTGACCAGTCTTCCATCCAGGCCGCCACTGGCCAGGGGTCGTTTCCACGTGGTTTTTAGGCCAATGGACTTAATCCACTGGCGGTCGCCGAAGTAGAGATAGGCACTTGAGCCCGTGCAGTTTTGTTTGAGAAAATCGCCTAACTCTTTGAAAAATAAAGGCATACCTTCTTTTTTCTGGAGTCGAAGACCATAGGGTGGGTTGCTTACGATGGTGGTATTGTCCAGGGTTTTGATGTGCCTGAAGTCACTGGCTTTGAGTTTGACCTGATCACCGTAGGGCAGGCAGGCGAGGTTTGCCGATGTGGCTTCAATGGCCTTATTTGAAATGTCGCTGCCTGAAATGAGATTTTCGGGTAGTGCACGAATTGCCTCATTGCAGCTTTTTTTGACCTGTTTCCAGGTGTTAGCATCAAAGTCCGGTAAGGCTTCAAAGCCAAATTTTGGTCTGAGGTAGCCCGACGGGATGCGACAGTATCGCATGAGAGCCTCGCACAGAAGCGTGCCGGATCCACACATCGGATCAAACAGGGGGCGTTCGCCATCCCATTCGGCTTGCTTAATGATTGCTGCTGCAATGGTTTCCTGCATAGGGGCATCATGTCCAATGGCTCTATAGCCACGCCTGTGAAGTGATCCACCCGAGACTTCCAGGCCGATGACGGCGCGATTGCTGTGGATAAACAGGCTAAACCAGACGTCTGGTTTTTCTGTGTCCACATTGGGACGTCTGTCAAAACGCTTGGAGAAATAGTCGGCGATAGAATCCTTGACGCACAAGGCGGCATATTTGGAATGGCGAATGTGGCTATTGGACACATTCGAGAAAATGGCAAATGTGGAATCTGGAGAGAGGAAGTCGCACCACTCAATCGCACTGGCCCGCTGATAGAGATAGTTGGTGCTGTGGCAGTCAAAAAACTCCAGGGTGGCAATGATCTTTTGGACAAATCGGGACATGTAGGTGATTCTGTACAGCGCTTCAGATTCGGCTTTAAAGTACATGCCACGATAGGCGAGTTTCACATGCTTGGCACCCAGCTCCAGCAATTCTTGCTCAGCCAGCGGTTCCAGGCCTTCTCCAACCTGGGCAAAGTAGTTTTGAGTGCTTTGGTAGGTATAGCCATCTTTGGGGACTTTCTTTTTTTTCATAGAGGTTGCATTAGTTGGATCTGAGTTTGTTCACACGTTCACGTACATCTTTGTAGGTGAAGTCGCTCTGTGCGATTTTTCTATAGATATCTAGGGCCTTGCCATGGTTGCCATTGGCTTCATGCGCGAGGGCCAGATTGTAACGGAGTTCCTTGCCCAGAGCATCGTCGGTGAGCTCATGTTCTTTGATCGCTTGGGAGAATACGTCAATGGCGTCGTTCATCCAGCCTTTTTGAAAGAAGCATAGGCCAATTTGGTTCATGGAGAGTACTCGTTTTCCTGGATCCTTACGTGATTCTTGGAACAGGGGAATGGCCTGGTCAAATTCTTCTGAACGTGCCAGCCGTAATGCGTATTCGTAAGCGTATCTTCGGTTTGTGGGGTAGTTTTTGGTACAGGCCTTGTAATGTTCAAGTTCTGTGGTAGTGAGTAGGTTTTCTGTATCTTGACGCTGTTTATCAAGCTCAGGGCTATCGGGTGTATTGGACTGGGCGTCAAGGACATGCCCCAGGTGCCGCTTTATTTGCTTGATGCGTAATAGTCCAGCCTTTTCCTTGAAGCTAAAATTTTGTTGTTCGACATAGGCCTGCTCCAGGATATCCAAGGCTTCTTTTCCATAGGCCGGAGTCTCCATTTCATCCAGGGCATCGGCCAGTTCAAAGGCATTTTTCGGCAGCAATGGATTGGCTTTGTAGGCTTTTCTTGCCTCTTCCACGGCCAGCAAACGCCAGTCTTCCGTCTTAACCTTTCGATCCTGAGCGTAAAGATGTTCCTGTTTCCGAGCGTCCTTGAGTGCCTTTCTAAAATCACCATCCTTCGTGTAATTGCCTTTGGCCATGGTGAGCTCAGCAGAAAGATTCTTGTATTCATCGGCTAGCTCTCCCTTCTCAGGACGCAGCTTTAAGGCCCACTGGCATGCGGCAACGGCCTTGTCATATTGCTCCAGGGCCTTGTAGCTATCCTTTAACAGGATGTAAATCTGGTATGATGGTTTTTCATGGGCATTGTTAATTTGAAAAATAAGATTGGCAATCCAGCCGGCTGTACGTTTGTAGCCACCGGCGACTGCCGCCTTGAGCATGGCCTCTGCATAACCCAAATGGGATGGGTCCTTGGCGTAGAGATACTCGGCGTTGAGCATTTGGTCTAGCGGTGTTTTGCCATATAATAGCTTTGCACGTTCCATCATGCTTGGTTTTTTTCCGTGGTGCGTCTGTCGCCTAAGGCCAATACGTGCCAATGCCAAGTGGCCATCTTCGAGGGCATCCGGGTCTTTTCTTAACCCGTCCATAAACATGTCAATGGCGTAGTCGTAATTGCCTTGTTGTGCGTTCTTCTCTGCTTTGGCAAAGAACAACGCAGCGGCATCATGGTGGGAATCAATTGGCTTACTGAGTTCAGGCAAGCTCTCTTCGGGTTTTGTCTCTTGCCCTTGACCGGATTTGTGGGTCAATTCTCTGAGGTATTCTGTGAGTTGGCGATCCTGTGGTTTTAGTTTTAGTGCATACTTAACGGCTTTGACAGCGCGATCGTACGCTTCAATTCCCTCGTACATCTCTTTCAAGAACTTATAGGTTTTAACCGTTGGCCTGTTGCAACGTGAGTTTGCGACGAAGAGCATATCGGCTATCCACTGGGCCGTATTTTTGTAATTACCTGTCACAGCGGAACGGAGAAGACGTTCGGCATAGGGCAGGTGGTTTGGTTGTTTGGCAAACAGGTATTCGGCATTGAGCATGTCTTCAAGAGGTGTCTGCCCCTGGGCATTGGCTGCGATTTCTTTGTCCGTAGGATGGTTGCCACCTGCTTGTCTACGCCGAAGGGCCAAACCTCGTAAAGCTGTATGTGCAGGGAGATGGTCGGGGAGAAAATGCAATCCTTCAATATAGGCCTGGATGGCCTGGTCAAACTCGCCTGCTTCACCCAGAGCGCGGGCCTGAACAAACAAAACATCAGCTTTTTGGTGAGCTTGGGCTTCAATATCTGACATGCCAAGGAACCTATCATATAAGGGTTATCCGTTTGCCAATTCAGTTTCATGGTATTGATCGGCGGATTAATGTCAACGAATAAATACTTGTGTGAGCAGTTTGCCTGTGTTATAAAAGTGGGCTTTCAAAGGGTTTGTGGCCTATTTTACCGGACAGACAAAAGAATGGGAGTATTATGATTGGTGCGTTAGAGAAGTATGATCCTCAGATATATGAATTGATTCGTCAGGAAGAAGCCAGGCAGAGTGGGTGCATCCGTATGATTCCCTCGGAAAACTACGTGTCCAAAGCTGTGATGGTGGCCAGCGGCAGTTGTTTGACCAACAAGTATGCTGAAGGCTACCCTGGTCGCCGTTACTATGAAGGTCAGCATGTGACAGATCTGATTGAGACCCTGGCCATAGAGCGTGCAAAGGCGCTTTTCAAGGCGGATTATGCCAATGTGCAACCCTATTCAGGGTCTGTGGCGAACTTAGCTGCTTATTCAGCCTTGATGAAGCCCGGGGAAACCCTGATGGGTCTGTCTCTGGACCACGGTGGCCACCTGACACATGGCTGGAAGGTCTCCATGACCAGCAAGTTTTTCAATTCTGTATCCTATCCTGTTGATGGCAAGACAGGCCTGCTGGACTACAATATTATAGAAGATTTGGCAAAAAAACATCGCCCTAAGCTTATTGTGTGTGGTGCCACAGCCTATCCTCGCATTATTGATTTTGAAGCGTTTGGCCAAATCGCCAAGAGCGTGGACGCGTATCTTGTCGCAGACATCGCTCACATTTCAGGGCTGGTGGTTGCGGGTATGCATCCAAGTCCAGTACCTTATGCGGATCTGGTCACAACCACGACACACAAGACACTGCGTGGTCCTCGTGGTGGCCTGATTTTGTGCAAAGAAGAGCATACAAAAGCTGTGAACCGGGCAGTATTCCCAGGATTGCAGGGTGGCCCTCATATGAACACCATCACAGGGATTGCTGTGGCCATGGCCGAAGCCAATACCCCGGAATTTGTGGCGTATGCACAGCAGGTTGTGAAAAATGCGCAGGCCCTTGCCGGTCGTTTGATGGAGCATGGCTTCGAACTGTGCACAGGCGGCACAGACAACCATTTGATTTTGATGGATTTACGCAACAAGAATGTGCTCGGCAAGCCCGTGGCCAAGGCCCTGGATCGCGCTCGCATTGTGGCCAACTACAATTCCATTCCCAATGATCCGGCACCTCCGATGAATCCCAGTGGTGTCCGTTTGGGTACGCCCGCCATGACCACGCGTGGTTTTAAAGAAGACCAGGCCATTCAGGTGGCGGACTTTATCCATGGGGTTGTTGAGAATCTGGGTAATGATGCGGCTATCGAGAAAATTGGCAAGGACGTGTTGATGCTGTGCTCTCAGTTCCCTGTGCCGGAGCATTTTATCATTCCCCAATAAACTTTTTAAACAGGAACAGTCTTATGTTGGAAGAACTATTGAATGGCCAACAAGACAGAGGATGACAACAAGGATATTGTCTAACGTTGCGATGGACTCAGAACATCAGTTTAATGTTGGAGTACTTGGATTGGATCGTCGGGGGCAAGCCCTGGTCCAAACCATGGCAGAGATGGCACCGTTTAACATTCAGGCGGTGGCGGATCGTGACACCCAGCTTGTAGAAAAACGGGCGCTTCAATTAGAGTGTGATCCGTTTGACGATTATAGGCAGTTTATTATTCAGAGTGATTTCGAGACGCTTTTTGTGGCGGCCAACCTGCACAATTCATTGGAACATGTCCGGCTGGCGATCAAAGACAATTGTCACATATTGAAGCTGGCACCCATGTCACGTACCTTTGAAGAAGCGGCTCAGCTTCAAGCCCTGTGCCGAGACCAGGGGACACGATTTGACGTGATCAATCCTGGACGGTACACACCCGCGTTTCAGGCCTTTCAAAATCTGGTACAGGATGGCCAGGTGGATCGGCCGTTTCTCTTGCGTCTATTTTGTGACGTGGGTCTTCTGGCAGGTCTCAATCCAGAACTGTTTCAGATCCACCCAGACAATCAAACCTCGTGGATTACAGACCAGGCATTGGCGGGTGGTGGTGTGCTTCTGCATAATTGCTATCAGTTGATTGATCAGCTTGTCTTGGCTTTTGGACTGCCTCAGCAGGTCTTTTCCCTGTGCAATAGTCACAGCTCAGACAAGCAGCAATTGCATCATCTTACAGAAGATACCGCCCTGGTCACCATGCGATTTGGTGATAACTTGATTGCTGACCTTGTGGCCATGCGTCACTGGGATGACCGTCCTACCTGTCAACAAATTACACTGTTTTGTAAGGACAGCAAGATCACGGTGTGCTCCAATAATCTGACAATTCATAACAATCTCGGTGAAATCGTCAAGGAAGAAGATTATCGCCATGAGGCGCTGGAAGTGGACAGGGCACTACTTACCAATTACCACCTTAGTTTGACAGATCCCAAGGCGAATCCCTTTGGCAGTGATGCAGAGGCGAATCTCCGGGTCATGGCGGTCATGGAAGCCGCCTATTTGTCCGCCAGAACAGGGGCGCCTGAAGACCCCGCACGCATTTTAGCAATCGAAGGATTGTAGACTATTTGGATGGGGTGAGCTTCATGTCACACATGTCTATTGAAGCCCTGATTAAAACGGTAACAACGCGTTGGCATAGTTTACGCTCTGAATCATCGCGTGAGTTCTATCGAATCTGTGTCGATTGGAGTTCTGACCCTTCTATGGCAGATCTGTTGTCTGCCGATTCTGAACGAAAAGTGTATTGGCACAGCCGAGATGGTCAAGATGAGTGTGTGGGATTGGGTAAGGCTCTAGAAGTCACCACGTCTAACCCAGATGAAATATCTGAGCAATGGGATCGCTTGGATCGGCTAGTCCAGCACAGTGACGTGCCCATCCGTTTGTTTGGTGGCACAGCCTTTGACACACAACGGCCCTCTGATGCCTTGTGGCGACCCATGGGGCTCATACGGTTTTGGGTGCCTCAGTTGATGTTGCAGCGAGAAGGTGACAAGGTGCAATGGGTGGTGTCAACCGAATCATTAGATGAGGGTTCGCTGGCTCAGACTGTGCGTTTGTTGAAGTCCGCTCTGGGGGGGCGTTCAGCATCGACTCAGGCCTTGCCCAAGTCATTACGATGTGAAGATCAACCGACTTACCCACAGTGGGTCAAGCGAGTTGCCGATGTGACTTCATTGCTGGCTCAGGAAGAGGGCAAGGTTGTGTTGAGTGTGCACCGAAGTCACCAGATGGAAAGCTCCCTGGAGGGATGGTCGCTGTTTCACCGGGTGAGATCTCATCGCGGTGGGGAGTTTCAGTACTATTTTGAAATTGATGGCACGGCGTTTATGGGGGTATCGCCTGAATGTTTATATGATCGTCATGTGGCCTGTATGACCACTGAGGCGCTGGCCGGTACCGCAAAATTGGAAGACAATCTACTGGATACGCCCAAGGAAAACTGCGAACACGATTTTGTGATATGTGATATGAAGGAAGCTCTGGCAGACGTCTGCGACAGTATTATATGCCAATCTGACAAGGAATTGCTGAAGTGGCACGATCTAGTGCACTTGAAAACAGGTTTGGCCGGTACCCTAAAAGCCGGTGTTCATGATACCGATATTATCCGGACGTTGCATCCAAGTGCTGCTGTTCTAGGATACCCGCGTAGCAAGGCCTGGCAGTGGTTACGCACGTACGAAGATCATGCCAGAGGCTGGTATGCCGGCCCTGTGGGGTGGTTTGACCGAGATCGGGCCCAGTTTTCCGTTGCCATTCGATGCGCCATGGTGGCGTCCTCCACTGTTCATCTGTATGGAGGCGCTGGCCTTGTGCAGGCGTCAAAACCTGTTGAAGAGTGGTTTGAAGTTCAAAACAAGATGCGACTTCTAAACGATATTCTCCTTTGAAAATCCTGTTCGTCCTATAAAATCAGAGAATTTGTCACTTCCAATCTGTACAATCTTCGTTTCATTGTTATGATAGATAGCAAGCTTTCTAGGAAATGGTGCCTTAAAACGCGGATATAACAAAACCCTGTATTTTATAGCTGGAAGGAACCAGACATGAACAGCGCAAAGAAAAACCATGCCTATTCTATACGCACTTCAGATTATCTTATGCTGGCAGTTTTCGCGATAGTAGGGTTAAGCCTGACTGGGTGCAGCAACCAAATGGCCGTCATGCAAGAGAATCAGGCCAATCTTCAAGTTCTGGTTCAGGAAAATGCTCACCAATTGTCTGATTTGGTGGGCTGCATGGAGCAGAGCCAGCAGGCGCTTAACGTCACTATTACGAATCTGCGTGAGACAACCAAACAGCTCTCTGAGGATATGACGCAGGTGACTATGACGCATGCAAATCTCAAGGATACAGTACAGAAAAACCAGGCTGTGATTGCCAACCGGGTTAAGTCTGTTGAGCAAGGCCAGAAAGCTCTGAGCAGTGAATTGTTCGATACGGCTCAAGAGCGTCAAAAGCTCGTTGCCAGTATTGGTAATGAGGAAATAGAGCGTGCTGAACTTGAACAGGTGGTTGAAGACAACAAGACTGTTTTCCTGGCCAAAGTGTCCGGAGTGCAGGCCAATCAAGTCGAATTGAAGACCGAGGTAAAGGGCCTCACGGCCACAATTCAAGCGGTAGTCTCAGATATCAGTGCTGTGGCAATGGCTCAAAGCACCTTGGAAGAAACCGTCAGCAAGACAGTTTCCGGGCAGGTTGCAGCCCTGCAGGCGCTTCAGGCACAGCAACAAAATCAATTAGACGACTCCAAGGACAAGATTGAAAGATTGCTGAGTGGTCTGAGTGGCCTTGAAACGAATTTGACGCAATTGGAACGTATTCTGAGCGAAGACATTGAAAACGTAGCAAAGGCGGTTGAACTGGCCAATCACAAGCGAGAGGAATTTGAGGATTTAACCAGTCAGCAAGTTCAGAGAGTTGCCCAGACTGCGGGTACTGTAGGGCAAGAACAAGAGGGGTTGAATCAGCAGGTGGCTGAGCTTCAGTCAAATACCCAGTCAATGATTGACATTTTGAGGGCAGAACTTAGTCAAGTTCGGACTTTGGTGGGAGAAATCAACACCCTTAGTGCAAATGGACTCGAAGTGATAAGGCTTGAGTCTTCTGAAGAACAAACCGTAAGCCCTTAATATTCTGATGATAGTTTTTTGCAGTACTGATCGTTGCTAAAAAAATAATAACTCCAACCTTGACTTGTTGATTACAGATGTAATACAATAGTCTTTGTCAGAATGAACTATGGCGGTTTATTTGGGAGTTATATTAGATGGAACAGGGTACGCAGGAACAAGGGTCGGTGCGGGGCAAGGCCTCAAAGAAGGTGGATGAAGGGCAACTGGTGGAGCGGTTGCACAGAGGGCACGCCCTTCTGAAAAAACAGGTTCACAAGGTCATTGTGGGGCAGGATTCGGTGATAGATGCTGTCCTGTGCTGCATGCTGGCAGGGGGGCATTGTATTGTGCAGGGTGTGCCTGGATTGGCCAAGACCTTGATGGTGCATGCGATTGCTGAGGCCATGACCCTTCACTTCAACCGGATTCAGTTTACACCCGATTTGATGCCGTCGGACATCATTGGGGCGGACATTCTTCAAGTGGATGCCAAGACCAAAAAACGCAAATTTGAGTTTCTCAAGGGGCCCATATTTTCGAATGTTGTTTTGGCTGACGAGATCAACCGTACGCCGCCCAAAACTCAGTCTGCATTACTTCAAGCCATGCAGGAACGTGAGATCACCCTGTCCGGTCGAACCTACAAATTGGATCAACCATTCTTCGTATTGGCCACGCAAAATCCTGTGGAGCAGGAGGGCACCTATCCCTTGCCCGAGGCAGCCCTTGATCGATTTATGTTTATGATCTTCATCGACTACCCTACACTCAAAGAGGAGCATTTGATTGTCAAACAAACCACCACGGACAGCCATGCAAAAATAGAACCGGTACTTGAGCATAAGGACATGCTTCTATTTCAGAAGATTGTGCGTAGGGCACCAGTGAGTGATACCATCATTGCTTATGCCATTCGTTTGGCTCGTGCGACGCGTCCCTCCGATGATCTGGCCACGGACTACGTAAAGCAATATGTCAAGTGGGGTTCAGGGCCAAGGGCGGGTCAGTTTCTTGTACTGGGCGCCAAGGCCATGGCGCTGGTAGATGAACGTGTAACGGCAAGTTTCGAAGATGTTCAAGCCGTGTTCAAATTGGTACTACGCCATCGTATTATGACCAATTTTAGTGCAGAAGCCGATGGCATTACATTGGATACCATTCTGGACGATATTCTAGAACGCCAAAAAGTGTCGTAACCATGGCAGTCAAAAATCAAAAATCAAAAATCAAAAATTATCTAGATCCGGTCTTTCTAAGTCGACTCACAAATCTGGAGTTTGTGGCACGCTGTATGGTGGAGGGATTCTTCTCTGGGGTGCATCCCAGTCCGTTTCATGGATTTAGTGTGGAGTACAGCGATCATCGCGAATATGTGGTGGGCGATGAGTTGAAGTTTGTGGATTGGAAAGTATACGGACGGACAGACAAGCTATACATCAAGCAGTTTCAACAGGAAACCAATACCACGGTGTATTTGCTCCTGGATTCCAGTAAGAGCATGGCCTTTGGAGATAAGGGGGCGGTGAGCAAGCTGGACTATGCCAGTTATCTGGCAGCGGCTTTGACACATATGTTGCTAAAGCAGGCAGACAGTGTATCGCTGTTGTGTTTTTCGGATTGCATCTTGAATCGTGTGCCCGCCAGTTCCAGACGTACCCAATTGCATGCTGTATTGGCGGCCCTTCATGCGAATCGATCGCAAGGCCGTACCCATTTGGCGGATGTCCTGCATCAGGTGGCAGAATTGACTTCACGTCGCGGTTTGATTGTGTTGTTCTCCGATTTGCTGGATGACCAGCAGGACATTCTTGATGGTCTGGCTCATTTGAAGTATCTGGAGCATGATGTGCTTGTGTTTCAGATACTGGATCACCAGGAACTGACACTGGATTATGAGGGAGCCATTCAATTTGAGGATATGGAGTCTTCTGATAAATTGCGTGTGCATGCACCTGCACTCCGCACGGCGTATCAAGATCGCGTGCAAGCCTTCTTGAAAAAAATTCAAAAAACACTGGGCAGCAGTGCCATAGAATACTGTCTATGCGATACATCGCTACCCATGGATCGGGCCATGATTGCCTATCTGGCCAAACGCAGGAGAATGAAGTGACATTTGTAAGCGTCATATTTTTGCTGGGTGTTCTGGGCGTGGTGGGCCCGATCGTGGTGCATTTGTTGGCACGCCCCAAGTTCAAACGACTGCCCTTTACCATGCTCCAGTTTTTACGGGAAGGTCAAAGTGAGAGTCAGGCGAGAAGGCGGCTTCGGGATTGGATTATTCTGTTGCTTCGATGTGCTATTGTCGCATTGCTCGCACTGCTTTTTGCCCGCCCCATATGGGAAACCCGTTTGCCGCGTGTCGCGTCTCAGGAGGTCTGGTTTGTAGGATTAGACAATTCCCTGTCCATGACCTATCGTGGTGAAGGGGGCACGCTTTTGACGCAGCTCAAATCGCAGGCCAAAGATGTCATTCGTGCCTGCCCGGACGAAAGCGAATTTCATGTGTTCCTGGCGGGTGACAAACAATGGTTTCGCCATATCAATCAAGCACAGGCTCTGGCTCTGGTTCATGACATGAAACCGGCTGAGTCGCCAGCCCAGTTTGAAAACTTCCTGAGTGTGGTTCGCAGCCAAAGCCAAACATTGGATGACAAGACGCAATTAAATGTGTTGCTGGGGAGTGATTTTTCTCATGATGTGATGATGGGACTCCGTGGTTTGATAACGCCTGTGGGTGTTGACTTCCTGGAAGTTCTGCCCGTGATGCCCGATCCTGGTTTAACGAATGCCGGCATTGTGAGTGGTGCTGTCGCTTCCGTGGAAGAACACGAGGTTCAGATTCACGTGACCCTTCGAAATACGGGGACACAAACGACAACGCGAACCCTAAGAGCCCCATCTCTTGAGCCCAGAGAGGTCACACTTTTGCCCCATTCGCATCAAGTATGTGCATTGAGCTGTCCCTTACCCAAAACGGTCAAGAATCAACAGCATCGCCTCACTATCTCATTGGCTGGGCAGGACGATTTTGAAGCGGATGATGAGATACAATTCAATGTGATCATACCGAATCAGACCTTACGGCATGTCTTGCTTGTAGATGAAAAGAACACAGATCGTTTGTTTCTATTCAAGACGGCGATTGAGAGCCTGGCCGATAGAGTCTTGGGCATGACATGGGAAACACGATGTGTCATTGCGGCCCAGATGACCGAGCTTGACCTGGCCTGGGCTGATATCGTTGTCCTGGCTGGTGTGATTGATGCTTTGGATAAATGGGCTGAGCCTATCAATCGATTTGTGGGGCAGAAAAAGCGATTGGTGTGTTTTAATACAGATTGGCCAGACCAAAAGACCGTCTCTAAAGTAGCTCAAAGCACGCACTGGCCAGTCACGCTTATAGAACGTACTACACATTCTGTGCAGCCTGAGCCACAACCTATGGAGTGTCAATGGACTCACGCCGGGGCAGGGGAATCTCTAACGCAGTATGAATTGGGACGTATGTCTCTTAGAAGCACAGCAAGGGTACGTTTGGCGTCTGAAGCAACATGTGCGTGGCGATTACAGAACGGTGAACCCTTTGTGGCGATTCGGCCTCTTGGCCAGGGTGTCATACTATGGGTCAATACGAGTGTGGATGCCTCTTTGAGTGCTTTGGCCAAGTCCCCGGCGGCTGTGGCCTGGGCTCAGTTTCTATTGGAATCTGGCCAGGGATCAACTCAGGAAAAGAGGCATGAGCGGTGGCGAGAGTGTGAACCCGTATTGGAGTCTGCTTCGTTGACGCAGGTTGACCAGGTGACACACAGGTTGTTTCGCGAGACACGTTTTCCCTCGGCTGAGAGGGTTGCGATGTCGCCTGTGACCAAGCAATGGCCGTTGTGGCGACAGACGGCATGGCTATTGTTGATCCTGATGCTCATTGAGCCGTTTGTGGCGGAAAGGATGAAGCCATGAAAACGATCCCAGTGGAGCCCATGTTGAATGATCTGGCTAATCGTGTCACCTCTGTGAGGCAGTGGCTTTTTGTTTTGAAGTCTCTCCATGCAGTGGGTGTGGCGTTGGGGTGCCTGGCTGTGGTGGCCGTGGTGTGTTGGGGGCTTTTTTTGGGGTTCGGATGGCAAGTGGCGGGGCATTGTTTGTGTGGTGCAGTGTTACTCTGTTGTACCGCCGGGGCAGTGCTGTGGATCTCCCATGTTCGTTCAGAGCCCGTGACCTACCGCGAGGCAGGGGCCACCATCGAGACATCGCTCAGTCTGCATCGCCAATTGGTCACTGCCATGGAGTATTACGAGGATCGTTTTCATTTCCCCTACTCCCGTGGCTTGACCCACCATATGATACGACGCGTTTCGCGAAGATCACAAACGCAGGATTTTGAAACCTGTGTACCCAAGAAGAGGGCCTGGGGCTACGGAGGGATCATTGCGATTGAGTTATTAATCCTGAGCGGTTTTGTCGCTTCAGAGTGTTTTTTTTGGCATCGTCACTGGACTCAATCAGCCCAAGCTGCAGGTTTGGGACTTGATGCCAATTCTGCGGTTCAGGAGAAAATGGCCTTGGCACCTGTCACGGGAAACCTGCTTACAGAGCCCAATACACTGGTGACGTTTGAAGCTCGATCCGATCTGGAAGACGCAGAATCTGTCCGATTTGTTATGACAGAGAAGGATCCTAATGGTGAGGCGGGCAAAGCGTTGTTGTCGTGTGAGGTGCCTGCCGTGAAGGATCCTCAGACAGGTACTCAGATGTTTTCTGTACAGCAATTCTGCGAAACACCAGGTGACTATCAATATCGATTTGAATCAGATACCGCTCAAACACCCTGGTCAGATTTGACCGTGTCCCCCAGACCCCAGGTGCAAGCTGTGATGGCGCAAGTGCAGTCGCCCGAGGAAGAGCAAGGCTCTGCCTGGCAACTGATTGACCAGGGGCGTGTGGATGTAGTCCAGGGCCAGGAAGTGGCTTTTAAAATCCAAACGGATCAGACGCTGAGTGAAGTGCAGGTCCGCAAGAATGGCGAACTGGTCGCGACCTTGCCCCCCCAAGGTTCGGAGGCCGTGTATCAGACGATGCCTGAACAGAACCAGTCGTTAACCTTTACGCCCATCAACGAACAGGGACAGGCTGTACAGGAGCCAGTCAAAATTGAGGTCGCGGTGACAGAGGATTATGTCCCACGGTTTGAGTTGGTGGCACCTGAAGGCGACCTGCCCTTGATAGCGCCTGTGCCTGTGCTGGTAAAATTCAGGGTTCATGATGATGTTGGGCTGGCCTCAGTCGAGTTTTTCTATGAAATCAAGAATCGTGAGCCGGAATGTATTGAGATTCCTGTGGCTCATTCAACCCAGGAGGTTGAGTTTGCCCATACGTTGCCTTTGGACAAATGGCGTTTGGCTGAGGGCGATACTGTGATGTTTTATTGTCAAGCCACAGACATTGCTCTGGACCCCTGTCATCCAGGCCAGGAAGCAGCCAGTGAGATCTACCTTATAGAGATCCAGCGAGAGATCAAGATCAAGGCGCCCAAAGAAAACCCGAATCCCATGTTTGCTGAGACCCTAATGGATGCCTTGGAATACACACGGGCCATGATGAAGAAGACCTGGACATTGAGTCATTCCCCAGGCAGCCCTTCTGAGCGTTTGGAATCTTCTCAGGCCTTGATAAAGGACCTGACACACACTGAAGAGGTGATTGCGAAAAACCGTGACAATGAGCAGTTGGAATTTTCCGAGGAGGATAAGGCCGTACTGAATCGAGTGATTGAGGCATTGTCTGAATCTCGTCAGTTATTAGATCAGTTACAAGTGGGTGATGCAGTTGATGCTGAGAAAAAAGGGTATCGTATCTTAAGAGACTTTGTTAATGAAAGTGACCTGACGCCTGTGAAGTCACGGAGTGTGCCCAAGCCCGAAGTGCCCGAAAAAATTAAGCTACAGGAGAACCCTGAAACGCCGCAAACCATGGATGAAGAGGAGGCCAAGACTCAGCTGGAGAACATTCAAAAACAGCTTCAGTCCTTGACACAGAAGCAGAAGCAGCTCAAAAAAGCTCTGGCCAAGACGCTTGAGTCTCAGAAAGCTGCTCCCAAGGCTACTGAACAGATCAGCGAGAATGTCCATGGACACGCATCCCAGCAGAATCCATCCTTGTCTCCCTCCCAGCCCTCCGAATCCGATCAGGCAAAATCTCCATCTTCACAAGGATCTGAGTCTTCTGGGCAGGGCCAGGGACAAGGTCAGAGCCAAGGACAGGGTCAAAGTCCAGGTTCAGGTCAGGGGCGAAGTGGATCGCAAGGCCAAGGACAATCCAATTCAGGTCAGAGCTCACAGTCTTCTGGGAACGGTTCAAGCCAGGGCCAAGGACAGGGGCAATCCGGGCAATCATCCGGACACAACATGTCACAAGGCCAGGGCCATGCTTCAAAGGGCATGCGGCTGGCCATGCTTGAAGCTCGGCAAAAAGCTTTGCAGTCCATGGCGGATCAGATTGAGGAGGCGTTGGACCGCGTGGCCAAGGGGGCACAGGGCACCGAAGGGCGAGTCAGTGAGCAGGCAGCCCAGCATTTACAGGAAGCGTCTGACGCTATGGATCAGGTAGAGACACAACTGGACAGGATGCAGCAGGCCCCTGATCAGGCGGCTTTGAGTCAAAATAATGTGCCCCGGGATGTTTTGGATCGTATCCTGGATCAACTGGATTTGGCGGACACGGCCATGGACGACTCTTTGTTGGACAACCCTCTGGACAAACAAATCAAGCAGGCCCAGAAGATCACAGATCAACTGATGCAGGACATTGAAGCCATGGAGAAGGCACCTCAGACTGTGGATGCTGAGGCCATGAAAAAGAAACTGAAAAATGCGGAGAGATTACTCAATAACCTGGTTCAAGCTCAAAGTACGGTCGTCAAAAAAGGGCAGCGAGGGGAGGGACTGCCCACTTCTTTTGCCTTGACAGATTTTCAGGCGACACCGTTATCAAAGGCGGCTCGGCAAATGGTGCATCGATTGTGGACTGCCATGACTGTCGCGAATCAGACTGAAGGGCGAGCTTTGGAGATGCCAGGGTCTGCCAGCCAATTTTGGGAATCTGAGAACGCTTTCTTCGAGCGAGCTTCTCGGTTTCAGGGAAGGACGGTTGACAAATGACGTGGCTGGACTATCCAGGGCATGGATGGGCAATATTGGCATGCACGCTGGTGTGTGGATTGGTGGGGTATGGATTTTTCCGACTCTTCTTAATCCGCCGATTGCACGCACCAGCGATACTTTTAACAGGCCTACTTCAGGGGGGATGCGCCTTATGGATAGTGCTTATTTTGTGGAATCCATCTGCGATGCACCAGTTGTCGCAGGATAAACGAAATAGAGTGCTGGTGGTCATGGATACCAGTCAGAGTATGTCCATCCAGGACATGGGTCAAGATAAGGGCCAGGGCACACGCCTGGATGCGGCTATTGCGGCGTTTGAAACGTATGCTGAACCTTTGGGTTCGGCAGGGCCTGAGTTTCAGATTTTGGGATTGGACGCCACCTTGTATGGTTGCGATCAACCGGCGCAATTGACACGATGGGGGACTCACTCCAGAGTTGAGCCGTTGGCCAGGCGTTTGTCAGATCTGGTGACAGACGTTAATGCCTCAGCACCACACCATAACGTTTCAGGTGTGATTGTAATGACAGATGGCCAGTTCGAAGATACATGGCATTGGCCGGGTGAATTGCCGTGGCCTGCGTCGCTCAAGTCAGTGGTCATTGGGGTCGGATCTTCAAATCTTCCATCGGATGTAGGTGTGATCGACATTCGTGTACCTAGTCGTGTGGCGCGGGGAAGTGTGTGTCCTATTGAAATAAGTGTGACTTGTACTGAAGAAAGTCAGAAACAGGTGCAGATAGATGTGGTTTTGGATGATGTCACCATTGAGAGTGTTCTTCTGGATGTAAATAGCTGGACGTTCCAGCAGGGCCAGGCCAAGCAGGTTGTGACATGCCAGTGGCCCATGAATGAGCCAGGTCGACATGTCCTGGGGGCTCGGATACCCCAGATTGAAAGCGATAAAAATCCAGCCAATAACGAGGCCTGGACTCTGATGGAGGTGATCGAGCCTCAAACAAGTCGTGTGCTTTTGTATAGTCGCCGGATGACGTCCCAAGTCGGGAAACTTCGACGTGTCCTGGCCGATGATACCCGCGTGGTTTTAGATATGTGCTTGGATGTGATCAAGGATCGTCGTACGTCTCGCAAATCAAGTCACTCACGATTATCCGTGTCCTTTCCGTATGAACTCGCTCAGTTCAAGGTCTATGATTTGATTGTGATGGTCACCACAGATGAAACACAGTGGAATAAAACTCAGATCAATCACCTGTATGACTATGTGGCTCAGCATGGTGGCGGATTGGTTCTACTGGCAGACGCATCTGCGGAGGGTGTTTTGGCCTGGCAACAGGAAAAACTTCAGCACCTGTTGCCTGTGACATCAACAGAGTTGGTCTCAAATGAAGGTCCTGCGGTGGGTATTCTGTCTCCCTCACAGGCGTCTCTGGAAAGGCGACTGTTTCAGGAGTTGTCCTCTGAGCGTCACGACCTTCCCGTTCTGTCCTGGCCTCTGGGGCGACTGAAGCCAGCGACGACATCCCTGGCGATTGTGGATCAAGCACCGGCCGTGGTGGTGCACCGTGTAGGGCAAGGGCATGTGTGTGTGGTGGGCCTGTCCAAATTGTTTCAACTATATCGTGAGGATGAGGCCGGTGGTACGCTGTTTGATTTGATCAGTACATTGGTTCGTCTCGTGTCGCCGGAGCCTGGCCAGAATTCAGGCATGCGTGTGTTTGCTGAGCTGGTGCCTGGTGAGCCAGGGCAGTTGTCGGTGACGGCATGGATCAAGGATCAAGCGATGATGCCTGTGGACCAAGCGGTGGTGTTGGCGACATTGGGCGAGCAGACTGTGGGATTAACCGCTATGGGGCAAGGCCGTTACCGAACCGTTGTGCCGTATACAGGGCTGCAGTCCGTGGTGATACGTGCTGAAGCCCAACTGCAAGGGCAGTATCTGGGAGAGAGTGTCGCTGCTGTACGTTTGCCCGCAGTGCGTTCGGAGATGAGCCGCATACAACTCAATGAATCATGGTTGAAGGATTTGAGTCAGGCGATGAAGGGTGAGTATGTGCCATTAGATGATGTGGATCAGTCACTCTTTGAGCGTTTTGAAGGTCGTAGAGCATTGAATCCTACTGTCGAGGTGACACCTGTGTGGCCCAGTTGGATAGGATTATGTGTGTTCTGCATTTTATTATGTGCAGGATGGAGTATTCGACGGTCATTGGGAATGGGGTAAGTTTTATGGCACCGAAACAAAATAGACGTGGTTTTCTAAAAGAAGTATGTCGGGCGGGTCTAATCGCCACAACGGGGCCCATTGTTACCGCAGGCCCGACTGACACGATGTCCATGATAGACGATCTGGATCGGTATGATTTCATCTTCGCGCGCGTGCGATTTGAAGAAGGTCAACCTTTTGGCAGGAGCCATGGACCGGACATTTGGAACGTTCGACCGGGTGGGGATGCCAATCTGTTGGATGAGTTTAGTTCCGTTATTCGGTGTAAAGTCAAGCCCATTTACAATACGCATGAGTGGCAGCCTCAGTATGCCAGTGCAGGTCAGCTCAATGCTGTGGTCACATTTGAGGACTTCGAAACAGTCAAACCCTATCCCTTCTTGTTTATGACGGGTGAAAATTATTTTAAATTCACCCCCAAGGCCAAGTCGAATGTGAAGGCCTATATTGAGCGGGGCGGTTTCATTTTTATGGACGATTGTGTGGTGGGCGACGGTACGGATTATTTTTATCAAAGTGCTCGTGTCATGCTCGAAGACATATTTGGTCGGGGCTCTCTCAAACGGATTCCTCTGGGTCACGAGGTTTTTAGAAACGTGTATGATCTTTCAGACAAAGGCTTACCCACGATGCAACATAAGAGAATGGAACAACTCGGCTTGCCTTACATCCTAGGGCAAAACCACGGGGCACGTGGGATTTTTGTGGGTGACAGACTGGCTGTCTTCCTCAGCTCCACAGACCTGCATTGTGGCTGGTGCGATCGATCTGGTGTCTATTTTGGCAGCAACAATTACCGGCAGTCCATTAAAATGGGTATCAATGTCATCATGTACGCCATGATGCATTAGTGGTTAAGCTGTTTGGCAGAGTTCTTTTTTTGGGGACACAGTCTGCTGAACCTTTGAACTTAGCTTTGCCATAATAACCTCTTCAACGCATTGACGAACGAATGGGGTCCCTGATTATTGACGTATCGTCTGGGTTGGAAGGCGACTTACCTGTCGCTGTAAGTTGGTCATCCATTTTTAACTAAGAGTTGATGTGCTTTCTCCAGCCAATCCTCCGTGATTTGAGCGTAAGGTCTGAATTTTTCGATGCCGCCTTGTTCTTCGCTGTAGAGAAGTGCCCTATAAAAACCGAGTTGGTTGGCGTGGGTACTGTCAATGAGGTGGCTTGAATCGGTGGCACTCATCTGGAACAGGACTCGATAATCGAATTCCTTTAGGGTTTGTCTGTCCAGGCAGCGTTCTACATTGGCCAGTGTATCAGACCATACGATACAATGCACGCCCACCCCAGGACCGTCACGCAGAAGGGTTGCGAGCTGGGTACTGGGATTGGCTGCGGCTTCTGAATCCATGGAAAAGGAAAACGGGTCTTCTGATCGTCGCAATACGCGATAGTGATGCAAGCCATTGATTAAAACAAAAATGGCGGGTGACCCATGCTCGTCAGATTGTATACGTTGGTCTATGGTGGCAGTCAGGTCGGTCAAGATATCCGGCACCTGTCGCATCGTGACTTGTTCACAATTTTGAGGCAGGCAGGGGATAACGCGATTCAGTGTGTTGTCAAGTGGGCTGTCTTCCGGTGTACTATCAAGGATGACAAAGCGGGTGGCTGTCTTGGGCAATTGAGCGGCCAGGCTGATCAGTCCAATGCTGAACATATGTGTCACCATGTCGTCTCTCTGTCCCACGATGAGACAGTTGGCACCACTTTGGCGTTTGAATGTCACGGACACGGGCGGCTTAATGCTGACAGGCGATCCCAGCCAGATGGCAGGGTGCTTGACTCGTTCTAAGGAACCCGCCTGTGTCAACGTGTGACTGAGGTCACGATTGTCCTCAATATTCGCAGGCTGATTGCCTTCAAATATGATCAAGGGTTCCGTCACATAGGCCTGAGTGGCCATGCGTTCGGTGAGTGAGGCCAGTGCTTTGTCTCTAACGGCATCGGACAGCCAGGCCACCTGAAATGGGCTGTTGCCTTCAATGCGTCCGCTGGCATCATTGTAAATGGCTTCCCCTGGACGCGACAGATAACGGGCTGCCACATTGTCGTCGTCCAGGATCAATTGTGAGTCGGCTTCAGAACATTGCAGTGCAATACGAATGGCCATCTGTCCCATGGTGCTGCGTGCTAGGCCAAAAGCGCCACCCAAAGTTTGTGACCCAAGGATGACATGAATCCCAAAGGCACGGCCCTGTCTGACCAGTTGTTCCAGGGCAATAGCTGCGTCCTGAGAGAGTTTGTCGTCTTCGCTGAAGAAGACCTGGAATTCATCCACAAACAGAATCGTTCTGGGCATGCGCTGGCCTGTGTTATCCCGATACGCTGCTATGTCCTGAACCCCCGCGTCTCGGAATAGAGTACCGCGGTGGGTCATCTCTGCCTCTAACCTGAGCAGAATACTCAAACCAAACTCTCGATCACTTTCAATGGCCACGGCGCGTACGTGGGGCAAATTGTGCGCGGCATAGGTTTTGAATTCGACACCTTTCTTGAAGTCAATGAGATACAGCTCAACTTCATCCGGACTGTACCACAGGGCGAGATTGGTGATCATCACGTGCAGCAAGGTCGATTTGCCTGATCCGGTCTTGCCGGCAATGAGCATATGCTGTGAGACACCGCGTCCCAGGCTGGCATGTTGAAGGCGTGTGGCGCCAGTGCGTCCCATAGCCACGGAGAGTTCATGTCGGCTGTCCAGCGTCCAGGTTTGCTCGGGTAAGGGCGTAATATTGTCAAAGGGGATTTCTACACGAGCACAGTCTTGGCCCGCCTGCCCCACACGCTGCATGACACGGGTCAGTATGGCTTCTTGCGGGGGGCGATCCAGACGCAAGGGGATCTGCTGTAAAAGTGCGTCCTTGATGTAAAAGTGCCCCGCGTCAAACACAAGATGCAGACTGTTGGCGCTGATGTCTTCGAGGTCAATACCCGGGGGTAATTCCTGACGTGTGTCATAGGCAATTAACGTATGTACGCCACATCTCGCGCCGCTGTGTATAATGCTGCTGAGGCGTCTGGCGCATTCTTCGTTGAAGTGTGTCGGGAAATCTGAGATCACCAGAAAGCGATAGGGTTCTGCCAGTTCGCCTGCCTGTTCGTTGTATTGTTCAATGGTTTCAAATTCATTACGCAGATACTTCTGGATGACGTTTTCCATGTGCTGCGTGAGGTCTTCTAGCTGGTGCTGTATTTGGGCAGTTTCTGTCCAGATGCGTCCGCCCACGAGACTTTCCTGATAGTCGCCGGCGTGCATGAAACCGGCGAAGTTTTCTCCCAATCCCACAGGATCAATGATGGTGAACCGAACCTGACCCGGTGGGAGGCAGGTAAAGAGCCGCGTCATCACGGTGCGAAGTGCCTCAATGGCGCCCGTGCGTCCCTGCCGCTCCGACTGCATAAGTAGAGAGCAGGTATTGGGAAACGCCAATAAAGCGGGTACTGTCACAGTGTCTTTCGCCTTCAAGGGGACGTTCGTTTGTTCGTTTACGCAGGGTGCCAAGCGCGACAGGTCCATGGCCAGTGTACCAAAACGTAAGAGTGAGCAGGGCTCGGTGGCAGGGGACCACTCTGACGTGAGTTCTGTTTCGAAGCTATTAATCGCGCGAGGTGACAGGGTTTCCATGCTATCGAGCATGTGGTTGATGCAGGTGAGGCCTTGATTCCAACAGGCTGTCAAGCGTTGTGTATCAGTCTGGTGTGTTTCAGCAAGTTCCTTTAATGACTGCTCGTAGTTCAACTCAACCTCTTTGAGGTTTTCCTGATGTTCACGCACCAGGCTGTCATGCGTTGACTCCCACAGATCTGTGGCTTCAACCATGGCTTGATCTCGCTGGTCGTGAAGTTTTTTTTGAGCCTGTTCATTGTGAGTCTGGATGTCACCGAGTGTGGCTTGGGCGGTGGTTGCCGCCTCATGGAGAAGTTGATCATAGTGCGACTTGATGTCTTTAATTTCCTGCTGATTTGAGAACAAGGAAGCCTCTGCCTCCTGCTCTGCACGTACATTGAGCTGATGCTCATAGGCTTTGTGTGTGCCCCGTGCTCTGTACAATGCTTCATGGAATGCGGGATATAGCCGCTTAATCTGTTGCCCCGACTTAAACCATAGCAACAGGCCAATGCCCAGACTGCTGCCCAGACTCAACACGGTGCTGGCCAGCAATGCGATCGTTCTGGTTTGAGCAGACGGGTTGGTTTTGAGTATCCATAAACCACAGCCCAGCCATGCCAGGGCCGCTGGGGCCAGTCCCCATATGACGGGACGCATGCCGAGAAACAAACGTGCTGACGCCAATTGGTTTAGTTGATTGAGCAAAGTTCTGGTCTCGTCACGATACTGTTTAAACGTTTCCTTTGCAGATTGGTCTGCCACTGTGGGGGCTTCAAATGTGTCCGGGTCTGGCTGGTCGACGTGGCGACGATATGCCGTAAGCAATGCTGTGGCTTCTTCTGCCATGCGTGTCAGCTGTAGTTGATCTGAGACACAGGTATCAAGAATCGTCTTACGCTGCTGCTGCGCCTTGATCACGGCGCCATCACTCATGAATTCAGCGACCAGAAGCTTTTCTTGTTTCTCCTTGGTCAGCATCAAGCTCTTTTCCTTGAGTGATGTGGTGATACGGGTGTGCTTGCGTTTGGCGTCCATATTGACAGCGTGCATGCGTTTTTGGAAATCACTCTGAATGTGCGCCGCTTGATCATCAAATTTGCCCTGTTCCTCCTTCAGTTGAGATTGATGCACTGACTCTGCTTCGTGTTTGTCCTGTTCAAATTGTTGTTTGAGTTCTGCTTGTAATTGAGGCAGCTCGGTGTTTAGCCCTGACAATACAGGTTCTGCCTTGGCCTTGGAAAGGTGCAGCAAAGCACCAAAGGCCGCGCGTTGAACAGACAGGGCGTCATTATCTTGAGCCAAAGACAGTCCCTGTACATAGGCATCAAAATCTTGTGTCATAAGGAGGTATCCTCTCGAGTGCCGCAGTCGCGGCGTGCATGAGTCAGGGCCATATCAATTTGATCCATGGCCTGTAGGGCGTTTTTTATTTCCTGAGTCAAGGGGGCCATGACATGAGTCTCAAAGCGATCGCAGTTGATGTCACGCCAGAGTTCCTGGACCTCCTGCCAGTGGGCGTTCAGCACTTTGGCAGTATCAACCAAGCGGCCTTTGGAATTCGTGGCACTCATGATGGCTCCTCGGAGTCTGGTTTTTCGGGTGGGTCTGTTGTGGGGCGAAGCACAGAAGGCAACGAGGTGCCATTTTTCGCCGCCTGATTTGCGTCTGTCGAGTCTGGTGGTGTCAAAGCGACATAGGCTTCAAGGGAGTCGGACATCTTGTCAAGGCGGGCCCATGCATTGGGCAGATCCACTGACAAAGCCGTGTTGAGTCCCTGTGTTCGCGCTTTGTATTCTGCATGAGTCTTGTCAAGCAGTGGCAGCCAGCGCTGCACGGACGTCAATTTTTTGCGTGCAAACTCCAGGCGTGCTTCAGCACGCTGAAGTGCTTTACGTTCGTCTATGCATGACGTCGGGACGCCCTGGACGGAGCGTTCAAATGCCCGCCTGCCACTCAGAGCGACCTTGCATCGTACGTATTCTTCCTGACACAAAAAGGCCTGTTTTTTCCAATATCGCAGGGCATCTCCCTGCAGCCACGTGCGAGTCCGTTGTACATCACTGTTGGCCTCTTCCAGAATCAGCGCGGCCGCTTCGGAGAATTGGATCAGAGCCGTTCGCAACTGCTTCAAGGCGGTCAGGGATTGGACATTGGCCTGCTGGTACATGGTCTAAGGATACCCTATTTCTGATTGAGATAGTCTTCGATAAGACGGGCCTTTTTGTTCAAGAACGACACATGACGTGTTGATCCTTCAACAAATCGGTTAAGGGTTTTTACAGTCTGATCAAACTCACTGGAAAAGCGTCGTTGCTCCTGGTCGTTCCAGTTCTTTTCGAGATTTTGCAACCGAGAATGTAACCCACCCATTAACGTCTCAAGTTCCGCATTAAAATGATTCAGATCACGGGCAAAACGCCTGAGTTCACCGGGATCCACATTGGCCTTGGCCATACTAACCTCCGCGTACAAGAAACACGGTTCAATAATATCTGATATCAACTCTCATTTTAGCAAAAAAGAAGGGGCAATGCCAGAAACAGTTATATTTCGAAAAGCTTTGTTTTGGCTTTCTCATAGGAGTAAGATGACAAGAAAACCCATCCAATGAATGCGAAAGTGATAATTAAGCTGCTTGCACCCTATTTTGCCGTGGGTATCTTCTGCTGCATCTTTTCGAATGCCTGGCTTGCAATTCTTGCGTATCATGCACAGATCTTGTTTTGGTTGTACAGATCTATTACGAAGATTAAGAGGCCTCGGTGGACGCCCATGATGCTCCTGGCTTTGCCTGCGGCACTTGCAGGGCCGTTGTTGTTTGTGCTTTTGCCGTATATTACGCAGGAGGGCTTGTCCATATGGCTGGCCAATCACCATCTCTCCCGTGTGTCGCTGCTTATCTTGATTCCCTATTTCGGTTTGCTGCATCCGTATCTCGAGCAACTACACTGGGCGCCACTTCGTGAGTATGGCCTGATCTCTCACCTGTTGTTTGCCGGATACCACATGGTGGTTTTATGCACGCTCTTGACCTTGCCGTGGCTTTTTGTGTGTTTTTGTGTTCTTGCGACCGTGTCCCTGTTATGGCAACAGGTGACAAGGCAGACAAACAGTCTTACCGTAGCTATTACATCACACATTCTCGCGGATCTTGGCGTGGCTATTGTGGCTTGTTTGGTGTTCTAAGGTTAAGGCATGAACGTCTGTTTCAACACCCTTGGTTTGGCTGAGGACCAGGTCACGCCGTTTCTTGATTGCGCCTATGATTAGCGGAGGATTACTTGTATTTAGGTTAAATCTGGACTTTTGCAAAGTCCAAGTTTTGGGTTTTTAGTAGGTAGTATACAGTGCAAAAAACGCGTTTTTCTGAAAACTGAATACTCAAAACTGTACACCACAGGGCTTTCTGCAAAAGTCCGGTTAAATGTGAGACGCCTTTTTCTCTCGATGGTTCAAGCCTGCCAATGCGTGTTGGCAGGCTTTTTGTTTTTCATCCCAATTGATCGATTGTCACTATGAAAAATACCTGCTAGCGTTGCCGTGTATATTCTGTAAGTAATTTATATAACATGGGTTAGCTTTAAGAGGGTTGCGGTTTTGGAAACCTTGTCAAACGAATACTGGACTAATGCCTCTTTTCAGTAGATAATAAGTGGTAGTGTGAATAAAAAACCGTTTTTAGGGTTGATGTCGTGTCTATGGCATTCAGTTAACCACGGATTGGCTGGATGTGGATGGGACGAATTTCCAGGAGGTTCTTTGACGTTTTTTTTATGCAGGTAAAATTCATCACATTCTTTGAGTTGGAGATGCTAACATGATGCACAAGCAGGAATTATCAAGAAGAGATCTCTTAAAGGGTTCGGCAGCAGCTGTCGGGACTCTGGCTTTGAGCGGGGCAGTGATACCACTGGCTCAGGCTCAGAGTAGCGATAAAATTCGAGTTGGGGTGATAGGTTGTGGTGGACGGGGCTCAGGTGCGGCCAACGATTGTGTGAAATCGTCACCAGGTGTAGAAATCGTGGCTCTGGCAGATGCGTTTCCTGATCGGATCAAGGGGCTGAAAGATCGCTTCAAAGTCCCGGAAAATCGATGCTTTACTGGCCTAGATGCTTATAAAGAATTGATGGCCTTGGATGATGTTAATCTGGTCATCCTGGCCACCCCTCCGGGCTTCAGGCCGATACAACTTGCCGAAGCGGTCAAACGCGGTAAGAATGTATTCATGGAAAAACCTGTGGCTGTGTGTCCGGCAGGCATAAAAATGGTCATTGAAGCTTCGGAACTGGCCACACAAAAGGGTCTTGCCATTGTGGCGGGTACGCAGCGTCGTCATGAGCCCAAATATATCGAAACCATGAAACGAATCCACGAGGGTGCCATTGGTGACATTGTGTCAGCTCAATGTTACTGGAACATGGGTAATCTCTGGGTCAGTAATCGCCAACCAGGCCAAAGTTACGTCGAATGGCAACTTCGCAACTGGTTATATTTCACATGGTTGTCCGGCGATCATATATGTGAACAACATGTACACAATATTGATGTGATCAATTGGGCCTTTAATGACTTGCCCACCACCGTGCATGGTGTGGGTGGGCGGCAATTCCGCACAGGACCTGAGCATGGCAATATCTTTGATCATTTTGGTGTTGAGTTTGTTTATCCGGGTGATGTGCGGACGATCAGCATGTGCCGACAGATCAAGGGTACTGCTGGTAGAGTGAGCGAACGTGTCGTGGGTACCAAGGGCGTGAGCAACTGTGCCGGTGTGATTGAAGGTGAAAATCCCTGGCGCTACACAGGTGAAAACCCCAATCCTTACGTGGAAGAGCACAAGGATTTGATTGCCAGTATTCGCAGTGGCAAGCCATTGAATGAAGGCAAACGCATTGCGGAAAGTACGCTCTGCGCGATTATGGGTAGGGAGTCAGCGTACTCCAGACAACGGTTTACAAGCAAATGGTTCAGAACCCGTTGCTCCCTTGATCTATTGCCTCCTGATGGTTTAAAGCTTTCCGCAGGCCGTAATTTCGCCATTCCAGGCAAGTACAAACTTCCTGGTTTGGGTGGATAATTGGAAAGCACGGCGAACCGTGTGTCTTCTTGTTTTAGCACAAATTATAAAAAATGACATGCAAAGGAGATTGCTGATGGCAATGTCAGAGAAAAATAATAGCGTTATGAATTCTGTTGCTGCTGGGACTGTGGGGCTGGCCAGTGCAATAGCAAGCAAGGCCCGGGCTCAGGGCTCAGGCAAAATTAAAATTGGATTGCTCGGCTGCGGTGGCCGTGGTAATGGTGCGCTGCGTCAGTGCCTGAATGCTGATCCGGGTGTGGAAGTTATCGCCATGGCTGACCTGTTTGAGAGCAAGGCCAGATCGTCTCGTGCCCGCATTATGAAAGATGATAAGTATACAGGCAGGGTTAAGATTGACGATGATCACCTGTTCTGGGGTTTTGACTGCCATGAGAAATTGGCCAAGTGTGAAGCGGATCTTCTGTTGATGGCCACTGCACCGGCATTTCGTGGTCGACAAATGTTGGCCGCTGTCAATGCAGGCAAACATATCTTTACTGAAAAGCCCGTGGCTGTAGACCCCGCAGGTTGTCGTCAGGTGATGGAAGCCTCTAGAATTGCCAAGGAAAAAGGTCTGGCCATTGTATGCGGCACGCAGCGTCGGCATGAGATGAACCGTGTGGAACTGATGAAACGCATTCACGATGGTCAGATCGGTGAATTGGTGGGCGGTCAGTGTTACTGGTATGGTGGCGGTATCTGGTATCGTGGTTACCAGGAGGGCATGAGTGAACTGGAATGGCAATGCAACAACTGGTACCACTTTACCTGGCTGAGTGGCGATCAGATTTGCGAACAGCATATTCACAACATTGACATTATGAACTGGTGTTTTAACGGTCCCCCAGCCAAGTTTACAGCTGTGGGTGGACGTGCCTGGCGTAGTTTCAACGACAGTCAGGTCAACTCTGCCAAGGATGTTTGTCGTAAATACAACAATGGCAGCGATCAAAACTGGGAAAAGTACAATGGCGATATCTATGACCACATCTTTGCTGAAATGGAATATGCCAATGGGGCTCGTTGTCTGAGCTTTAGCGGCCATAGTCCTGGCACAGGACGCGGCGATGAAAAGATCGTGGGCACCAAAGGCACCAGTAATTGTAATAACAGAATTCTTGGTGACAATGCCTGGCAATACAAGGGCAAACGTGTCAATGGTATGGACCAGGAACACATTGATCTGATCAAGAGTATTCGAAGTGGGAATCCACTTAACGAAGGTCAGCGAATTGCCGAGAGTACACTGACGGCCATTGGCGCACGCATGGCTGCATGTACAGGGCAGACATTCAGCTGGAAATGGCTTCTGAATAGCAAATTGGATCTTGTGCCCAGTCAAGACGAAATGAAAGCTGGCCCTGGGGTATTCCATCCCATAGCCACAGGCTGTGATAAACTCGTATAAACACGAAGTGCTAAGTATGGTTACAAGGGGGCTGAATCACAGGATTCAGCCCCTTTTTTGTTTCGCAACGGGTGAAGTAAACCGATAATCATTCTGTTTGTGTCGGACCTTCTGTAGAAAGTGGAACTGAGATAGAGGGCACTAACTTAAACATGTTTGTCATCCTTGCTCTTTGTCGCGAGCTTTGTCGACAGTCGACAGGCGGCCGCGAATACAGGTTCCTTTGTCCTCGTTTCGACAAAAAGCTTGCGACAAAGTCGAGGCGGGAGGAGAGCCTTAAGTTCGTGACATTCGAGACCGAGACAGATCAAAAAAAACTCGCAGGCTGGTAATGGGGGCCAACCTGCGAGTCAATGGGGTCGCCTTGAAGTTTTCACACGCATGTGTTTTAAAGTCGTAGCATCAAGGCATTTTTAATGGGTTTCATTTTGTATTCAACCGAATTGGGATCACAACTCTCTCCGGATACAAGGCCATTTGGGCATTTGAAGTTATAGTGATATCTTTGGATTGTGCGTCAAAACCATCGTGAGATACGATCAGTTCATAGGTGCCGATAGGGGCCACAAAGATCAATTCTGAATCCGTGCGATAAAGCGGCGTGAGCGTGCCTGCGTCATTGGTTAGCCGGGCTTCTGAAGACATCAAGGGTAAACCATCTTGTCCTGCGACTTGAACACTAATAAGGCCTTGGCCCAGGCTGAGCCACTGCTGGGTGTTGATGGCCAGTTGAAGGGCCGTGGTGTCTTGTGTCAGTGTCAGGGTCTCTAATGGTGCCATATCGGCCAGGAACGTGTTGCTAATACAATACTCGCCTGCGGGGATGTTATTAAGCGTGTAATGCCCATTTCGCTCACGAATTGGCATGACCAAGGTTTTGTCCAGGTTGAACAGAATCAGATCTTGGCTGACTTCATTGTCAAAGGGTCCAGACAGCGTGATATGACCCTGAGGTAGTTCAATAGTCAGGTCCTGGTCCGCTCTGTCAGAGAGCACTGCGATGGGTAGACGAATTGATTGTGAGCCGTCATTCTTTTGTGCTACAACACAATAGTCACCCGCCAAAACATGATCCAGTAGATAACGGCTGTCTCCAGATTCTGGTATCTCAGTCCGTTTAATGAAAGGTGACCACAAGTCATGACTTTCTTGAAGCAGGACGCGCCAGTTTGACGTGATAACCTGTGAGCCTGAGATCAGTGTGACCCGAATATTCGTGGTTTTGGGAGGGATCAAACCAAGATCAGTGTCACTGTGTAACATGTTGAATGTAGTCACTTGTGTCCAGGCTATTGACCCAGGTAACTGGCGGTAAAGGCCGTAGTGTCCTGCTGGGATGCCAGCAAAGATGAAAGAGCCTGTGGGATCTGTCTGTGCGTAACTCTGAAACAAAGGTGATCCCGGATTGACGGGATGACTCAGAAGCAGGCGTGTGTTGGTGAGCAATTTGCCTGTGGCGTCTGCTAGGATACCTGTCACTTGGGGACCCACACCAAAGTCCAGATCATAGGTGACTTCCTTATCGCCTATCAGGCTACGACGTACTACGCCCGTGTGCGCCGTTGGATTCTGACGAGAGATATAGCACAGATCAGAGGGGAGTCCTGAGACCTGATAATAGCCCCTGTCGTCAGTGACCACGGTGGTTAGGCGACGCGGGGCTTCATGAGACCCATCTTCTATGATGAGTCTGGTCCTGGGGACAGGCAAGCCAGCGTTATCGAGGATGTATCCCTGGATTGTGGCCCCTTTGTTTAGCGTGATCAAGGACAAGTCCAGAGTCATACCTTCAACCACATCAAGGTCGGTGAATCCGAGAGATCCATGATCGGGGTGGGAAATCATCAGCGTGGCAAAACCTTCAGGCACTGTGCTCAATGTGAAGTGGCCATTTTCAGTGGTCGCTTTGGTAACGCGTGAGTCAGAGGTCTGGGACCTGCTAATTACCGAAACACCCGAAATGCCCTGGCCATGGATATCCACGACTTGTCCCCTGATAGTCCCACCCTTCTTCATATTGAGGACCAAAGCGTGGTCATCGCCCGTGATTTCAAGCACTCTATTTATGGGGACGTACCCGGGACTCTGAATCAATGCCTGATATGTACCTATGCCTGGCAATTCAAGGTCGAATTGTCCCTTGGTATTGTGCGTCATCGTATACAAACGTTTGTCTGTATACATCATCAGGTTTGGCAAACTCAATTGTTTACGCAGGGCCAGTGTATAATTCTGGATCGGTGCGCCCGAGGCGGCCTGTTGCACAGATCCCTTTAGGCGGGGGGTGGGCACATATTCCAAGGTCACGGCTATGGTTTCTTCAGACGTGCTGACATCTGTGGCAAGGACTGATCGGACATTGGTACCCTGGAAAGACAGGTTGTACGTACCCGGTGTCAGATTTTCGATCTCAAATGTGTCCAAGTCATGGGAGAAGGCCTTTTGGCTGTATTGATTGGTTGTTGCTGGATCATTGGGATGGGCAGCCGGATAAGCTAGGACATCCAAATGGTCAGGTTTGAGATTGTTGACCCATTGAATGGTACCTGTAATGGATTCGGTATCAGGAGGAGACGTTTGTGGCAGCGTTAAGAGCAGCGGGTCTTCCTGAGCCAGTGGCAATTCCCTTTGGGCGACCTCGAGTTCGTATGACGAGCCATCGGCTTGAGAGAAACGTGCAAAGAGTCGATATGTCTGGGGTGCTATGGAGTCCAGAGAAAAACTGCCGTCGATTCCCACGACTCGACTGGGAGGCTCCATTGTACTTTGCCACCACTCTGGGCGGGCAATGATCGTCACACCCTCTGCGGCTACGTGGTCAGAGTATTCTGCATAGGCATGTACCGTATGGCCTGATATTAGTGTGACTTCAAGTGATTGATCAATAAGGGGATCGGAGCACTTAATAGAAGCATGTTGGGGTGCGAAATCGGGGTGCATAGTGGTCACCATGTACTCGATTTCCGATACTTCTAAGGCACCAACTAATGATTGCCCATCCGTGTCCGTAACTACTCTGTGGCCCACGATATTATCGTGGTCCGATCCCAACCAGCTTGCGGTTACCGAGACATCCTTGACTGGCAGACCGTTCTGGTCAATCACATGAAGTTTCACCATACAGCCCTTCTGGAGCTGAACGTTCTGAGTTATGTTGTCTGTGTCGTTCAAAGACACCAAGGGCATCTCTTTGAGGCTGGTGAGCCCGAGATATCCCTGTGCGGTCACCTTAACACGATAATGGCCTTCGGGAACCAGTCCACCAAAACTGTATAGACCTTGGCTATTGGTTTGGGTTTCAAACCGACTGGAGCCAGAAACAGAAACCAAAGCGCCGGGAATTGGTATTCCTGTTGTCATATCAGTGACATGGCCACTGAGTTGGCTTGGCCCAGCGAAAGACGCTTCTGTCGGGGATTCTAGTGGTACGCCATTTGTGCTCGTCTGTGAGATGCTACTCGCTTGAGTTGCATCCAAGCGAGTTTGAATTTTAGTCATGGCCAAGACAAATGGGTTGCCCATGACAGGGCCAGTCCACTTCATAGCCAACTTGGAAAGGGTGGGTACTGCTTCTATGCCAGCCAGCTTGCCAAGATGTGTGGCAATAATATGCTGATTGGCCGGCAAAGCTGTTTCAAGAAGATTCAAAAGCCCTTGTGTATCAGCCAGGAGAGCCAGCTTTTGGATTTGATCGGCCTCCGATCTCAATCGTTTTGTGTTGGCCAATTCGGGGTTCATTGTGAGACGTTCGTTGTTTTGGGCTAAGATACCGTCCATCGACGGGTGCAATGTTTGCTTCCAAACCACAATACCTATAGAGATAACAGCCAAAACCATCGCTGCTATAGCCACCTGAGTCAGAGGCCGCCATTGAATATAACGTGTTCTTGTAGAGGGTTGCGATTCTGGGGCAGGGACTTGTGCTGCTTCAAGCAGGGCTTGTCTGGCACGATCCATGGCCCTGGCCGTGGATTCGGCACTGGGCTTGACGCGTGAAATCATTTCCAGGCGTCGCAGAAGTTCTCTGTCTTTGGCCTGAGACATACTAGTTTTCCCCCTCAGTTTGGCCCTGAACCTGGATTTTGGAGCAAATATCGCGAATTCGTGCCAAGGCTCTGGACGCCAGGGCTCTGACATGGTGTGCGGTTTTTCCAACTTCCTGAGCGATCTGTTCAAACGAGTTCTGCTCAATATGCCGAAGGACAAAAACTTGACGTTGCAGATCATTCAGTTGCTCGGCAGCCTGAAGCACAACTTGGAGCTGTTCATTGTCTATCAGCCGCGTCAGGATGGTTCTGTCCTGAGAAACAGCCTCCACATATTCATCCGAGCAGGTCTTAAGCCGGGATTCTTTTCGACGCCAATCGAAAGCGAGGTTGATGGCTGTAGTACGCACATAAGCACCCAGGTTGTCAACCTTGTCCAGGCGTTTTGAACCAGCTAGTTTTATGAATAATTCCTGCATCAGATCCTCTGCTACTTCTTGACGGAGCGTCAATCTCGTCAGAAGAGCATGTAAGCTGGGGCCTCGCTTCTCGAGCAATTCCAGAAGGTTTTCCACACTATTCTGCAATGAGCTGAATCTCCAATATTCTCATCTATACGTATTGACCTGGGCAGAACCCCATGCGCAACAAAAATCTTATGTACCTCACTAATTTTCTTAAGTCCGGGGGTATCATAGCTGGCAACCACAAAATCCTCCACAAAAAATTGGTCTATCTATCTCGAAATTGATACTTGCTTAAATGGTTAAGAATAAAGGGTTTGCGGTTTGTGAAAATAGGGAGAAACGAATATTTGTTTTCTCGTGATAACAACCTCAAAAGGAAAATGCGTTGATTAAGAATTGAAATTATAAAAAGTGAATTTCTCTTTGGCATCAAATTGTCCTGATTGCAGCTAATTAGAGGCGGTGTTTTCCCTCATGAGGCGTCTTGGGTTATTAAATGTGATAAAAATCACATTAAGAGTTGTTTTTTGTCTCTTCTGTTTGTATATTTGTACATGCTTTATGAAAAAGTGGCAAACTGAACATCGAATCGGTTTGAAACGCAGTAACATACCGTTTAGCAGGTTTTGCTTGGAAGGGCTAAAATGACTAACAGAAGTTGTGTAATACGTCTTTCACGCTATAAAAACTCGTTATTGAGGCTAAGAACGCTAAATTTCGTCAGGGTATTTTCAGAGAACCTGGCGGATGCTGCGGGTGTCACTGCAACGCAGGTCCGTAAAGATTTTTCAATTTTTGGGATTACTGGTAATCGTCGAGGTGGATACAAAGTTGACGAGCTTATTGAGCAGCTTAATAAAATTCTCGGTAAGGACAAAATTCAGAAGTTTGTGTTAGTGGGGGTGGGGAACTTGGGCAAGGCTTTTATTCAGTATGGCGGCTTCGAAAGCAGTGGCATAAAGATCGTGTCTGGCTTTGATATTGATGCTAATAAGTGGGATTCTGAGGGGCGAGTGCCTATACGGCCGTTGGAGGAATTAACAGATGTCATAAGGGACAATAAAATTGAATTTGGCATTATTTGTGTGCCGGATTTTGCCGCACAACAGGTTTTGGAGTTAATGATCCCTTGTGGGATCCGAGGGGTTTTGAATTTTGCACCCATATGTGTCAAAGGGCCTGAGGGATGTGTGGTTAACAACATCAATCTTGTCAATGAGTTAGAAAATATAATCTACTTTGTGAACGCCACGGAAAAAACAAAAGAGTCCTGACTATGGCACCAAAGTCTCTAAAATCCCGTATCTTGGTATCCATTGGCTTAGTGGTTCTATCTGTTGTAACCACCATTGCCTTTCTCGGTTACTTCGTTATCAAGCGGGATATTATTGATCGGGCAGAGGCCACTGTTGTGAGGGACCTTCACACGGCTCGCAAATTCTATGAGGACGAAATTCGGCGTATTGGCGAGGCTCTTGATTGGGTTCTCAGTACTGAAATCAATGGGGAATTTGTTCAAAAGGCCAATTTTGACTATGGTCAAGTGATATCCTCGGATCGGATACCTACTTCCACCAACGAGATTGTGCTGGCCGCTTTCAAGGAAAAACGTGGTGTCGGCGGTACCAGGCTAATGCCCTTGGATGAGCTTAAAGCACAGGGGCAGGGGTTGATCGATGCTCGGCAGATTACGATCAAATCTACGCCCATGGCCAGACCCACGGATAAGACAGAACTCAAGCATGTCCTTGTGAAAGAGTATGCTGTCCCTATATTGTCCAAAACGGGTCAGGTGGACAGGGTGCTGTATGGTGGCCGCGTGATCAATCTTGATTATAAGTTTGTGGATCGCATTCGTGATATGGTGTTTGGCACTGACCTGTACAATGGTACGCCTATTGGGACAGTCACAATTTTTCAGGATGACGTTCGTGTGGCCACCAATGTGCTGGATGAGCAGCATGAGCGGGCTGTTGGCACACGCGTATCTGATGAAGTGTATACGGCCGTGGTGGAGAAGGGGCAGGTCTGGCATGATCGGGCATTCGTTGTGACGGATTGGTATAAAACCGCGTATGAGCCGATTAAAGACATTCAGGGCAATATCATAGGTATTCTTTACGTGGGGATACTGGAGCAGCCTTACAATGATATAGCGGGTAACATCCTGATAATGTTTCTAATGATTGTGGCAGGCTGTGCACTCTTGGCCGTGGTTTTGTCCATGGTCTTGGCCAAGGGGATTTCTAAACCATTGACTGAAATTGTCGAAGCCACAGCACGCTTGTCCGAGGGGCAACTGGGGTATGAAGTGGATGCTAGGACAGAAGTGCGAGAGCTTAATACTCTGGCTGAAGCCTTCAATGGCATGTCTGCCAGGCTCAAGGAACGTGAGGAGTCTCTGCGCATTACAAATGAAAAACTGGTAGAGGCCAATCAGAGCTATGTCCATTTAATCAGTTTTGTGGCACACGAGCTCAAGGGCATGCTCGCTTCTGCTGTTATGAATACGTATTCGGTGCGCGATGGTTTTCTGGGCATGGTCAATTTTAAGCAGCGAAAGGCCATTGACTCTGTGGCACGCAACCTGGATTACCTCACCAATATTGTACGCAAGTTTCTTAATCTGGGACGTATTGAACGTGGCGAATTGAGTGTCAACAAGACCAAAGTTCAGCTTTGGAACGAGGTATTCAAGATCTCTCTGGATGCCCTGTCTGTGGTTTCAGAACGTCGATCGCTGGTGATTGAGTCTTCAATCGACAAAGCCCTTGAGGTACAGTGTGATCTGGATCTGCTTCAGATTGTGGCGAATAACTTGGTCAGCAATGCAATCAAATACTGTCAACCTGAGGGCCTTGTGCGACTCACGTCATCCTGCGAGGACAATAGAGTCCGCATTGAAGTTTACAATGACTCAACCCCCATTCCGGACGAACAAAAAGCCAAACTGTTTCAGAAGTTTTCGCGTTTGCAGACGGAAGAGACACGGCGTGAAAAAGGGACAGGTCTGGGGCTCTTTATTACTAAGCAAATCATTGAAGCCCATGGCGGAAAAATCTGGGTGCAGGCCCAGGCTCAGGGCAATTCATTCATATTCGAAATTGAAAAGGGAGCGTAACGTGGCGAATGCGTTGGATGTGATCAGAAAAAAGCGTGCTGAGGCCGTGGGACGGATCATTAGCAAGGGTTATCTTTCAAATAAGAGAGTGTACGTGGGTATGGCCACCTGTGAAATGGCAGCCGGTTCCAAAGAGGTGATGAAGGTCTTTCGTGATGCGGTGACTCAGGGTGGATTGACAGATGTGTACTTAAGTCAAAAGGGCTGTGCAGGGCGGTGCAATCTTGAGCCTACTGTGGAAGTGGTGGAAGCAGGTAAACTGCCGGTACGCTACGGAAAAATCGATGCACAGAAGGCTCAGGAGATTGTGGATAAGCATCTCAAGCACGGTCAGGTTATCAACGAATGGGTTATTGACTAGAAAGGTTCAGCAACGTGGATACGACTTATGCTATCACCCTGTGCGAAGGCACCTCCTGCATGCAGCAAGGTATGAGGCACTTGAGCGCTGTTTTGGATGAGCAGCTAGAAAAGCATGGATTAAAGGATCGAGTGAAGATCAATATCTCGGGGTGTCTGGGCATGTGTCACAAGGGCCCGATCATGGTGGTGAATCCCGGCTACACCCTATATGGTGGGCTCAAGGAAGCCGATGTGGTCCAGATTGTGGAAGAACACCTGATCAAAGGCCGTCCCATTGCCAGGCTTGTGATAGAAGAGGATCACCTGTTCAACCGTTTCTTCCGCATCTTCGGCGACGTCAATTTCTTTGGCAAGCAGATGCGCATTGCACTGCGAAACTGTGGCATCATCGATCCGGAGAATATTGACAATTACCTGGCCTTACGTGGTTATGAAGCCCTGGCCAAGGCCTTGACAGACATGACACCTCAGGGCGTAATCGATGAACTCAAGACCTCTGGCCTGAGAGGTCGTGGTGGTGCAGGGTTCCCCACCGGGTTGAAGTGGCAGTTTACAGCAGATCAAGACAACGACGAAAAGTATGTGATTTGCAATGCTGACGAAGGTGATCCCGGTGCCTTTATGGATCGCAGTGCCATTGAAGGTGATCCGCACACGGTACTGGAAGGCATGATCATTGGGGGGTATGCCATAGGTGCCACACAAGGCATCATTTATATCCGGGCAGAATATCCGCTGGCCATTGAGCGTTTGGAAAAGGCCATTGACCAGGCACGCGAACATGGCCTGCTTGGTGATAACATTCTGGATACCGACTTTTGCTTTGATCTGGAAATTCGACTCGGCGCAGGCGCCTTTGTCTGTGGTGAAGAAACAGCCCTGATTCAATCGATTGAAGGCGGTCGCGGGATGCCGCGACCCAGGCCCCCTTATCCATCCGTGTCTGGATTATTTGGCAAGCCGACCCTGATCAACAATGTGGAAACCTGGGCCAACATACCTGTCGTGATTGTGGATGGTGGCGAATGGTTCAGTAGCATTGGTACCGAAAAGAGTAAGGGGACCAAGGTTTTTGCCCTGGCTGGCAAGGTGGTTAACACTGGGCTCATTGAAGTGCCCATGGGTACCACGCTGCGCGAGATCATTTATGATATTGGTGGCGGTATTCCCAATGGCAAGTCTTTCAAGGCCATACAGACAGGTGGCCCGTCCGGGGGCTGTCTACCGGCAGAGTATCTCGATACGCCCGTGGATTATGAGTCTTTGGCCGAGGCCGGGTCCATCATGGGCTCCGGCGGCATGATTGTGATTGACGAGGACTCCTGTATGGTGGATATTGCCAAGTTCTTCCTGGAGTTCACACAGAGCGAATCCTGCGGCAAATGTACGCCTTGTCGTGAAGGCACAAAACGCATGTTTGAGATCCTCACGCGGATTACTGAAGGCAAGGGATGTGAAGGGGATATTGAGAAGCTCGAACGTTTGGGTGACATGATTCAAAAGTCGTCTTTGTGCGGTCTGGGGCAATCGGCTCCAAATCCCGTACTGAGTACCATCAAAAACTTCCGTGAAGAGTACGAAGAGCATATTCGTGACCACATCTGCCGCGCCAAGGTGTGTACCAGTTTGATTGCCTATAAGGTAAATGACGCGTGTGTTGGATGTGGTGCCTGTAAACGGGCTTGTCCTGTACATGCCATCTCTGGCCGCACCAAGCAGAAGCATACCATTGACCAGACTCAATGTGTGCGATGCGGCATCTGTTTTACGACTTGCAAGTTTAACGCCATTGACAAGATTTAGGAATTACTCATGAAAGAGACAGTCAATATTACCATCAATGGAAAGGCCTACGAGGTTGACGCGGGCCAGACCATTATGCAGGCGGCCGATGCTTGCGGATATCATATACCCCGTCTATGTTATCACCCGGATTTGTCGATTGAGGGTGCCTGCCGAGTGTGTATCGTGGAGGTGGAAGGTCAGAGGAATTATGTGGCATCCTGTGCGTATCCTGTGAATGAGGGGATGGTCATTGCCACGAACTCAGCAGCCATTCGTCGGGCACGTCGTGATATCGTGGAACTGCTGGTCGACAACCACCCCCAGGACTGCCACACGTGCGAACGTGATGGCAACTGCGAATTACAAACTCTGGCCTTTGCCATGGGCATTCGTAAACGTCATTTTGAAGGCGAACGCAAAAAATTTGAACAAGACCTATCGTCCCCTTCTGTCGTACGTGATCCAGAAAAATGTATTTTGTGCGGACGATGTGTACGTATGTGTAAAGAGATTCAAGGCATTAATGCCTTGGGGTATGCCAACCGTGGATTTAACACGGTGGTGGTGCCTGCGTACAATATGCCATTTGGTGAGAGCGTATGTAGCCATTGCGGCCAGTGTATCAATGTGTGCCCCACGGCTGCGTTTACAGAACACAATTATACCCAGGAGGTGTTTGAAAAACTCAATGATCCCGATTTTGTCAAGGTGGTGCATATTGCACCGGCTGTGCGTGCCGCCATTGGCGAATCTTTTGGTCTGGAACCTGGCCAGGATATGGAACAAGAGACTGTGGCGGCCTTACGTCGCCTTGGATTTGATTTTGTGTTTGATACCCAGTTTGCTGCCGACCTCACCATCATGGAAGAGGGCAGCGAATTTCTTGAACGTCTTCAGGGTAAAGGTAAGTTGCCCATGATCACCTCTTGTTGTCCGGGTTGGATCAATACGATGGAAAAATTCCACCCAGACTTTATTGACAACGTGTCTACCTGCAAGTCACCCATGAGTATGATGAGCAGTGTGATCAAGACGTACTTTGCCAAAAAGAACAACATGGATCCTGCCCAGCTATTTGTGGTCTCTGTGATGCCTTGTACGGCCAAGAAATGCGAGGCGGCCAGGCCAGAGCATACGATTGACGGCAGACCGTCAACAGATCTTGTCATTACCACACGTGAATTGGCCTGGATGATCAAATCTGCAGGTATTGACTTTGTGAACCTGCAGGGCGAAGCCTTTGACAAGCCGCTGGGTATGTCCTCTGGGGCGGCACCGATTTTTGGTGTTACGGGTGGTGTCATGGAAGCCGCAGTGAGGACCGCGTATGAATTGTACACGGGTGAAACCCTGACCGATATCGAACTTGAGGCCATTCGCGGTTTTGAAGGGATCAAGGAGACCAGTCTTGATATAGATGGTACGACCATTAATGTGGCCGTGGCCCATGGCCTTGGCAACACGGCACGTCTTCTGGATATTCTGCGAAAAGAGCCGAATCGCTACCACTTTGTAGAAATCATGGCGTGCCCGGGTGGGTGCGTGGGGGGGGGCGGACAACCCTATCCCATGGTCAACTCCATTCCATTGGATGAAGAGTGCCTGCAAAAGCGGGCTGAAGTATTATATGGCATTGACCGAGGCAACACAATCCGTCGAAGTCATGAAAACCCAGAGATCCAGAGGCTTTACAAAGAATTTCTGGGCCGACCTTTGAGTGAGATATCACATGAACTTCTGCATACCGAGTATGGGCAGAAGAAACCTCAGGGCATAGTATCTGGGAAATTAACCCAGTAGAAATGGAATATGTGTCATGGATACCATGAGACCGACAAGTCAGGTTCAAGATATTAAACAGTGGGCCAAGTCCCGCATTTGTGAAGACGAGTATACGCGGTATATGAATAATGGCCAGTCGTTTATCAATGACGCCAGGATTACCCATACACTGCAGGCTCAAAGGCACCCGGAGGCCGAACGTGTAGAAGATATACTCCAGAAGTCATTGTCCATTCAAACTTTGACTCTGGAAGAAACCGCGATCCTGCTCAATGTGACGGATCCCGTATTACGGACGCGTATGGAAGAAGTGGCTGGCCAGATAAAGCAGCAAGTCTACGACAATCGAATCGTGACATTTGCGCCGCTCTATCTGGGTAATCTGTGTGTTAATGAATGTGCGTATTGTGGATTTCGATGCTCCAACAAGAAGCTGGACCGCAGCGTCCTGTCCCTTGATCAGGTCAAACGTGAAACCGAAGTGCTGGCAGGGCAGATCGGGCACAAACGTTTGATCGTCGTGTACGGTGAGCACCCCAGTATGGACGTGCAGTACATGGTGGATTCAATCAAGACCATTGGCGACGTACGTGTAAAGACGCGTCGCGGCGCCTGGTCTCAGATTCACCGCTGTAATGTCAATGCGCCGCCCTTGCAGATCGATGAACTCAAACGTCTTAAGGAAGTGGGTATTGGGACATTCCAGGTGTTCCAGGAAACCTATCATCGAACAACTTATGCACGCGTTCACCCCAGGCATACCATCAAGGGCCATTATCTCTGGCGATTGTATAGTATGCACAGGGCCATGGAAGCCGGTGTGGATGACGTGGGTATTGGTGCGTTGTTTGGCCTGTACGACTGGCGTTTTGAAGTCATGTCGTTGATTGCTCATGCCATTGAGTTGGAACAGCGTTTTGGCGTGGGGCCCCATACCATTTCATTTCCCCGTATAGAAGATGTGCCCAATACACCGTTTGTCAAGCAGACCGATTGGAAGGTGGATGACGATTCCTTCAAGAAGTTGGTGACAGTGATTCGTTTGGCTGTGCCGCACACTGGTATGATCCTCACGGCCCGTGAATCGGCTGAAGTCCGGCGCCAAGTGTTGCCGCTCGGTTGCACACAGATGGATGCTTCCAGTCGAATTGGTCTGTGTAGCTATGACAAGGACGTGGAGGATCAGGATAAACAGACTCAGCAGTTTATCCTGGGTGACACTCGAAGTCTGGACACGGTCATTCGTGAATTGGCCGAGGCGGGATACATTACCTCATTTTGTACGGCAGGGTATCGATGTGGACGTACGGGAAGTCGGATCATGGAATTGCTTAAGTGTGGCAAGGAAGGGAATTTCTGCAAACTGAATGCTGTCATTACCTACAGAGAATGGCTCGACGACTTTGCCTCGCCCGAGACCAAGGTGGCCGGCGAAAAGGTCATTGCTCAGGAAATTGAGTTGATTCGTGAAACACTCCCTGATGTGTATGAGCATTTTATGACGTATTATCAAAAAACACAGGGTGGAGAACGCGACCTGTTTTTCTAGAAAACCATATCAATCCAGGTAAAAGTTTATGTTGACAAAAAATGAAGACAAACTGGCAGACCTCAAGCAGACCATTGAGGATGTGAAACAGAAGCCGCACAGTGACTCCTATCTGATTGCTGTGCTGCACAAGACTCAGTCCCTGTATGGATATTTGCCAGAAGATGTCATGGATGTGATTGCCGTTGGCATGGATATTCCCACAGCGCATATCTGGGGCGTGGCGACATTCTACCACTATTTCAACCTGACGCCTCAGGGGCAACATCAGATCTCTGTTTGCCTAGGTACTGCCTGCTATGTTAAGGGGGCTGCTCAACTGGTGGAAACCCTCAAGCAACAGCTCAAGATTGACATGGGGCAGACCACAGAAGATGACCTCTTCACGCTAAAACCGGCCCGTTGCCTGGGTGCTTGCGGATTGGCCCCCGTCGTCATGATCGACGATACAATTTATGGTGAATTGACGCCCAAAAAAATGTCAGACATTCTTAACAAGTACAAACGTAATGCCAAGAAGAAGTAACACTTGACTGAAAACAAGTACCATCTTACAACATACAGAACTGTATGAACTTAGGAGACGTAGTATGGGCCAAAAAGTGCTGATTATTGATGACGATGTCGAATATGTGGATGCCATCACTAACCTGTTGGACGCCAGGGGCTATACTGTAGCCAGCGCTCATAACGGCAAGGACGGCGTAGCAGCAGCCAAAGCGAACAAACCGAATCTGGTCATTTTGGATGTGATGATGACTCACCAGTCAGAAGGGTTTGATGTGGCTCGCGAACTTCACGATGATGTGGATCTTAAGGGGGTTCCGATTATCATGATTACCGGGGTTCGTAAAGAAATGAATCTGCCCTTTGGATTTGAACCGGACAACGATTGGCTGCCTGTCAAGGCCTTCCTCGAAAAGCCTGTCAAACCCGAAGTTTTGCTCAAGACGATCGAAGAGAATATCTGATTTTAGAAGAGCCCCGGAATAAACGTTCTGGGGCTCTTTGGTTTTCAGTTTATGGTTTTTGGCTTTTAGTGAGTGGCCAAGGGCATCCCAGCCTGTTTTGAGAAGCCGGCGCCCAGAATAAAAACACGTTTAGGGTCCATATGTGTTTCTCCACTCATTATCACTTATCTCTTGGAGTTCAGTCCAGGAAAACTCTGCGATTAGGCCTCTGGCCCTGTAAAGCCTTCCCATTGTTCTCGATTGTCCGATTTTTCAGACTTCGCGGTTTTCTCTATCTCCTCGCAAATCTTGACCCCGGCTTTATCACGTTCTACCTTCATGTTAGCCAAAGGCTTATCTGGATCAATAGTGCGTGAAGGTTCTTGAGGGATGTTTTTTGTATGAACTGGTACGAACCGGAACCCATAAGATCTTTAAGTCATGACCTCTGTATACGATACCAACATCCCCTCTCTCTCTCTCTCTCTTCTTTAAACTTACTGTAGGCAATATATCAAAGATTCCTATTCCACCCAATACGGAATTGCAATAAAATAACTGACAGTTAACCTCGATTGCTGGGTAGAACTATCCAATATCAGAAGCGTTGACTGTTAACGCAAGGAGTTGGTTTAGAACTCAAGCATACGAAAGGCCTAGTAGTATTTGTAATAGGTAATGATCATGGCAAAGAAAAGAACACAGCAGAAGAATAACAGTCAGAGAGCCAAGAAGCATAAAAAGCGTCAAGCCAATCTCAAGAAATTATCACTATCGAAACAAGTAACGTGTCAGCCATATATTGAAGACAGGGTTGATAATGCACTTGAGATTATGGAAAAAGGAAATTGGCGTGAAGCGGCAAGTATGCTCGCAGAGTTAAAGAAAAAATACGGAAATTATCCTCATATATGTTTCGGACGTGGCGTTCTTGCTGTATTTGGCGGCAAACATGACGAGGCGATTTCATGTTTTAAAAAGGCCATCCAAGGCTCACCGGATTTTGTTGAAGCACATTATAATTTGGCGGCAACCTATCAAAAACAACTTAAGATCTTCGAGATGATAACGACCTATCGTCACGTCGTACTCATCGGGGAAGACCACAGTCATGCCGTTCAACAGGCACAGGATGTTCTCAATAGTATGGAACAACAAATACGTGACAGCCATGGGATTAGTTTGGATGAATTTTTAAAAGCACATCGTATTTTTGATCGAGCTGTAGAGCATATGGAGTCAAAAGAATGGGAAGCCGCCATCGCCGACTTTAGGGAATCACTCAGCATCAATCCCAATCACCCTCAGACTCATGGCAATCTTGGCCTTTGTTATGCTCGTATGGGCAAAAAACAACTGGCACTTGAGGCCTTCGACAAAGCCCTTGAGTTAGACCCTCGCTATAAACCCGCCAAGGATAATCGAAAACTAATCGCATCACTCACAGAAGATCAATGCCTGGAAAAAGAAATGGCAACAGTCAATTATTACAAGGATTGCTTCCAGAAAAAGAAATCCGGTATTAAAAAATTGGCCGAAGCACTAGGATTCCGCCGGTAAATACATAGACTGTAGCAAAGGAATACATAAATGTCATGGCGTTTAGCAGATGTGGTTGTTTTTGGTGAGATCATCAATACCAGACCGAATACAGTGCGTGGCTTTCTGAAACTGCGCGATCAGGAGATAACCGTCCACTTGCGTCTGACTGGCAATTGTGGTGCCGGATTAACAGGTCGCCATTTTCGTTTTATGCCCCGAGAGGGAAGCTTGCCTGTACCCTATTATTTTGATTTTGATAACTTTAACTGCCAGCAGATCGGGCCCGTCGGGACCATTACCTTGGATCAGCTCCAAACGCCCTCAGCACATGGGGATTCAGAGTCACCAGATATCTGCGACGATTCACTTGGGGCGACAGGAAAGCCACACCTGTACCTGGAGTGGTTCAGCCAAAACGGGAGAGTCGTATTGGACCTAATGGATGTACATATAGAATTTACCGGCAAAGGGGACGATTACCCATCTCAGGCCCCAGACGATACAACCACTTTAGAAGACACCGAGGTGAAGGAGGACATTAGCGTGGGTAACAATACCGATGAGGAGGATCCGTACGGACTGTTTCCCGGGGATATGGATGAACTGATCCAGCTGGAGAATACCTTTGAACAATCGCTATTCCCGGAGGTGCCCCCCTCTTGGCATGAGATGGATAAGGTAGTTTCCGACGACTTGGCTGTACCCATCTGTACCCTGTTCGATCCCCCCATGAAACTCTACCCAGATGACCAGCTGAACGATAAACAGGTTCAGCAGGCCTTGCAGATGCTGCTGGCGCGTTTGGCGGTGCATGGGATTTGCCTGGACATGTGCGAACATTACACACCCCGTCAAGCCTATTGTCTGCTGACAAAACAGATTTTGAAAGAAGAAAACGTGTACCCCGATCTTCCCAACACGCGCTGTGTGCAACACTTTATGACCGCAGAAGAATGCGAACTATGCCAGGCAGAGTTCGAAGCCCAGATGGATGACCCCCTGTCGGATGAGGATGAGGATGAGGATTAATGGGTAGGGATCTAATTGAATTATTAGCAGTAAGACACAATTGTGAGTTGAATCTGCCAACTAAGGATATCCGACGATGTTGCCTCTACAAAAAATCCGAGATGATGTTTTCAACCTCATAAACAAAGATAGGGCCATGGTGGCCAAGTGTCTTATTGAGAATCTTGACAAGGCAGAAGAAAATGAAGCCTACCGTTTATATTGAATCATGAGGTTTTGCATGCCCACAACGCCCTCATGAGGCCTCTCTTCTAAGCGTTGAGACGTTTGAATCCCTTTTGTCCTAAGGAGGGGAACTATGGGGGGCGCTGTTTTCGGTTTGAACGGCATGGGGCCGGAAGGTTTTGAGTTCCTTGATAAAACATTGTTCTGTATGATGTAACATCGTTGAGTTATAATTAAAGTTTTGCAAACTTCAAGTTTTCAGTTTTCAGTCGGCAGTTTTCAGCAGGGAAAAACGCGTTTTTCTAAAAACTGAAAACCCAAAACTGTACACTACAGGGCTTTTTGCAAAAGTCCTGTTATAAGTTGAGGTCTGGCCCTGTGAAGCCTGACAGTCTTACTCAAGCACGATAAGGTATCACATGTGGCACACATCAAAAGGCGATCGCATATTGACAGGCCCCGAGGCTCGTGTCTTTGCCGAGGGATTACTCGGCCTTGTGGACGACTCCTGCACCTGGAACGTTGACGATTACTGTTCCGACATCAAGGCCTTTGATCAACTGACGCACGGACAGAAGCTGTCCATCCTGCGCACCATCGTCCAAGGCTTGCTCTGTGCGCACGTGAAACCGGTTACCCTGACTGGGGCACTGGAGAGGGCACGATCACGGCCATTTTTAACTTTATTGAGGACCGGGTGATTGCCGAGCTGGAAATGCAGGACATCGGTTCGTTTTGGCGACGGCTCGTGTGGGATGCACGTCAAGTGAGTGATGACGAATTCCTCATTACCGTGGACAACACCTCGCACACAGATTGGGAATTCCAGCTCGACTGCCTGTCCACCCGGATCCTGTGGGACAGCGATTTCGCGACCGGGGAACTCCTCATGGACCTGCCTCCGGAGGAATCCGAGGCGGTCAAGACCTTGATGGGAATTCCGGATGCCTACATGCAGACCCTCCCGGACGATCTGAGTGACGAGGCAATTCAGGGTGCGATCGAAGAGATCAGACGGATCTGCGCCCCCCTGACCGACCAGATGCAATGATGGGGGGGGGCTGTTGGCTTGGACATCATTCTCTGATCCAAGAATCCAATCACTGATCAGCGTACTCAGCTCAAGGCACCCTATGCATGTAGGAACAATAAACAGACCAGCATAAACCTACAAATACTTAAATACTGGGATCGACCCCTCCGATTACCCAAGAAATTGCTTGCAAGAGGTACGTCATTGCCGTATAGTGTCGATATGGAGATTATCGAAGTCAAACCGTTTGCCAGACGTGTTGGGGATTTATTCGACGATGATCAATACCATGAATTTCAGAAGCATTTAGTGCTGCATCCGGAAGCCGGGAAGGTGATTGCAGGGGGACGTGGCCTGCGAAAGGTACGATGGCTGGGATCTGGTCGAGGCAAACGGGGTGGTGTCCGAGTCATCTACTATTATCGTGCCCAGACGAGCAGGTTGTTCTTGCTTGTTGGGTATCTTAAAAATGAGTGTGAGGACCTTACGAAAGACGAAATCAAAAGCCTAGCTGGAATCATCGAGAGACTCTAAGGGTGAACCATGAAGAAGACAACTAAGAAAATCAGCTTGTACGATGAGCTCAAGGAAGGTCTTGAAGAGATGGTGGCCATTGAGAAAGGCCAGAAGCAACCTACGCAGGTGCATCACTTCTACTCCAAGGATGAGATTAAGGCCTTACGTGAGAGGGCCGGGGTTTCTCAACGCGAATTTTCAGCAATGCTGGATGTCAGCCTTAGAACTCTCCAGGAATGGGAACAGGGCCGGCGTGTGCCCACCGGGCCAGCCATGACGCTGCTGAGGATTTACGATGCCATTCCTGAGGCGGTGACCGATACCGAAGCCTTTGCCGAGAAGCTGGCTATGTCCTCTTGAGTTCCTTTATGGCCCAGTTTATAGAGCCATGCATTTTAAGAACCTTGATTCCCTGACCTTTCTCGACATCAAATCCGTAGTTCCAAGGATGCTCTGCCTGCGAAAGGGATTCTTCAACTAATGTGTCGTAATCAAACGTCACGATTGTGTCTGTCTCTCGGAGGATGTTTGTGAACGGTGAAACTTGGACTGAGTTTTGCATGCCTTTTTGCTGCTGGCCCCAGATTATGTCAACAAGGTCTTCCTCCATTTGGCTGAGCCAAGCTTCAATGTCAGTCGCATGAGAATAGGGAGTATCTCCCCAGTTGCGCGCCAATTACCTGAAGCTTAACCGTGCATCGGATGGGATCGGCCAGAACTGCACCGGCCTCATTGGCTTCCTCAAAGCGAGAAGTTACAGGGAATTACTAAGAAAAGATTCCTATTCCCCGCGATACGGAATTGTATTAAAATTGCTGCCTGTCAACCTCTATTGCGGGGTAGTTTTTAAACCATCCCAATTCTGATGCGTTGACTGTTAACACAAAAGGCAGTTCAAAGTACTATCATACGAAAGGCCTAGCTGTCATGAAAAAGCGTGCCGAGGCACTAGGGCTGGGATGCTAGATCTTCTTAGCCTTTAAGAAGCTATGTGAATCCCTTGCAACAGCGTGACATGTATGCATTAAGTCCTGATCCGGTGATCCGTTGGTTTCCAAAGAAGCCATTAAAAGCCGTGAAATAAAGGTTCTTGTTTTATGAGGGAGATGCAAATGAATTCGCTTATCCATGAAAAACGCTATCATCAGCTACTTGGTGACATTACGGGTCTGTGTGAAAACGCAAGGTCTGTTCTTGTAGAAACTTACTGGCAGATCGGCAAGCGGATTGTCGAAGAGGAGCAATCAGGAAATGCCAATGCTGACCATGGCACCCAATTAATTGAACGACTGGCCGAGGATCTTACGGCCAATTTGGGATCAGGTTTTTCGAAGGCAAATGTCTATAATTTCAGACGATTCTATCTCACCCATAAAAGTTTCCAGACGTCTGGAAATTTAAGCTGGTCTCAGTACGTTGAGCTTTTATCAGTAAAAGATGATAGCCTTCGAACGAAACTTGAAACGCAGATTCAACAGAATCATCTTTCTGCACGGGAGATTAAGACTCTGGTAAAAGAACAGATCGTAAAGGCAACACCAGAGACCACACCCCCTGAGACCGTAGAGGCGATTCCCATATTACCTTGTAAGCGAGATGGTCTGTTCCACAGTTACCTACCTCTCAGCAGAGAGCGAGTAGCCCACCCCAAAGGCTGCGTCGTTGTTAATTTCGGTTTTAACATCTGGCGAGCCATTCCCAAAGATAGTTATTCAAAAGTCAATGAGCCCGCCTATACCTATTCTGCTCAGGTAGAGTCTGTCATTGACGGCGATACCATCTGGACCATCATTGATTTGGGTTTTGGGACCTTATCTCGACAAAAGCTTCGGTTGAATTATATTGACACACCAGAACTCGGAACTGCCCCAGGGGAAAAGGCTTCCCGTTACGTCAGGCGTATTTTGAAAGCAAACCCGAACATTGTCATTTGCACGCACAAGTACGATAAATACGCCCGCTACCTGGCAGACATATTCTATTTACCAGGAGCAAGAAGCCCAAAACGAATCCTGCAAGAAGGCATATACCTCAACCAGGAATTACTCGACAAATCATTGGCGAAGATGTTTTAGATCCAAGCACAAAAAACCGAAAAACTTCTTTTTGACACGGGTTGCACGGATTAGCACGAATTTGAAACAAACAACTAAAAATCAGCAACTAACAACTCCTTCGGCCACAGATAAAATAGGATGCACACAGATATCAGTGACGTTGTCACTGAATGGGGTTTGTGTCACCATGAAGAACGTGAAGGAACATGAAGAACAGCAGTCTCTATATCGATGAGTCCTACCATTTGCGAGGCTGCAATACTGTGACATTAGCCCTAGCGAAGCCCATTGTTATGACCTCACTGGCATGGAAATTTCTGTTTTGAATTGACTTAAGCCTTAACGCTTAAGTCAAGGGCTGGCCCTGAGAAGCCTCTCTATTCGTTCTGTTTTTATATCGTGACTTTAAATATTACAACCGAACGCCTTTTTGTTCCTGGCATTATTGGCAATACCAATATCCGGGGACCCCTTAGTTACCCACAGAGATTGTTCGCAGTGCCTGCGAGTTGTTTCTTTACCACTAATCTACACTAATTGGCTAGTACCGTATCAATCGCCTTTCTGTTATTCGAACGTACGCCGGGCATCCCCAGAGGATCCGCTTGCTTCATGTTTGAGGAAATTGCCTGTGGAAAGTCTCTAAAGTAATAACGACAGGTCTGACCCTGGCGGAGCTCCTGGGGTGCCTTGGAGCATGTAAACAGCTAGTAGTTCAGTGGCTTTGGCCCAGTGATACAAGCAGACCAGACGCATGGCCATATGGCGATCCTGGCTATTGTTGCCATTATTAAGCAAACCCGCTTCGTAGGTTTGCTGGTCTTCCCGCAAGCCGGCCACAATTTCCCGAATACGATCCAAATCGTCCCAACTGTTCTTTCGGAACAGGCGGAACCAGCAGTCATACAAACGGTACAAAAGCCGTTTATCCCAAGGGAGACCTGCAACAGAAGGCGATACGACGATAGATTGATTCTCCCTGAACCAACGTCTCAAGTCGGACCATTGGTCGCCACAGTACGCTAAGGCGGCCAAGTGCAGAATATGAAATAACCGTTCATCTATTGGATTTGGGACAGGCATGAGTCTCTGCAACTCAAATGCACGCCACGCACCAGCATGACACTGCTGCCTTAGTGTCTTACTCCCTGATTCTGTGGAGGAACGACCAAGAGGGTCATGCCGTAATTCTTTGCATTTTCTAAGAACACCCTGATTCTAGCTTTGATCATTGTTCTTTCCATGCAGCAATTCTTACTATTCCCACGCTGATTTATCAAGATCAAATCCAGCATAAGCAATCTATTATTTTTTGGTTAATGGTTAGTCGTAACGATTTCCGTTCCTGAATGCAAGAACCAGTTTCGTTGAATACGTTACGCTAATACAAAAACAACCCTTGCGGCCACAAAACAGCGATTGTATCATTCTGACCGACTATTACCAGTCATTATCATAAGCAGTTTCTCGTCTTCTGTTCTTTTCTATCCTTTTCCGTGTATTGAGTGTGGTTCGGTTGTGCCGGCTATGCCGGGATATTCTACTCAGTTGAAAGGAACTGAGATT
>CAZBTJ010000009.1:0-63993 GCA_964494325.1 uncultured Pirellulales bacterium | reverse complement strand
GATCAATGAAGAGTGATAAGTATGATCGCTATCTGGCGGATGTGTTTTTTCTGGCGGGGGCCAGGAGTCCTAAACGCATCTTGAAGGAGGGGCTGTTTCTAAATCAAGACCTGCTGGATAAAGGGATGGCTAAACCGTATTAAGGGAAAACTTATACTCTTTCCGCCTCAAGTATTAGCATCGTGATGCTTTGGCACCTTGAACCTATGGGTCGGGAAGAAGAGGGTCATTTCGAATTCGTCACATTTTTTCGGTAAGTGGTATTCGGACCTGTCAATTTTGCTTTTGCTCAGGAAGTCCAAGAGTCAGTCCCCGGATTATAGTGTTTACCATTGACACTATGGCGCTGCGCTGAGGTGTGAGCCATATGAAATAGACTTTCACAGGCCAAGGGTTTGAGCCATATGAAATAAGACTTCACAGGCCAAGTGTTTTAAGCTGAGAGCTGATGGCTGAACGCTGACAGCTTTTAAAAAGCCTCTTCCAGTAAAAAAAAGCATCAGTTCTCAGCGGTCAGCGTTCAGCCATTTGGATCGCTGCGCGGACTTGTTCAATAGATACCTCACATACGTTCGGCATGACAAGTCACTTTGAGTGGGTTGTCGCTTATTGAATGTTGTTTAATTCGTGTAGATTCGTCAGATTCGTGGACAAAAATAGTTGTTGGTTTCTCAGTGCCTCTGTGGCTTCGTGTGAGAACCAGAAGCTCTCAGCCTTCAGCTATCAGCTATTTGGGCCGCCCCCAAGGGACTTCACCCAAGACTCAGCTTCGCGTGCTTTGTTTAATAGATACCTCAGTTCTTCGGCATGACAAGGCACATTGAATGGCGTGGTCGTTGATTTGTTGGTTCTTTCATTCGTGAAGATTAGTGTGATTAGTGATGAAAACAGGTTTTTTGCCTGACTTCTAGGTCGGACCACGATATCTTTTTTGCAGTAAACATTAATGTCATTAGCGGCCTGAGTGAGCGGTTAGCGAACGGGCGTGAGATCATGTTCAAGTGGTTTGAACCCTTTTTGTTGGTACTGCGGATGTTTCGGAGTTAACAAATTCTATTTCGAGCAAGGCTCGAACTTCTTTGCGTCTTGAGTGCCCGGAGGGCGCGGGCGCGAGTCAATTGTTATTCCATACCGTCGGGATGATCAGTTCTGATCTTGCGGTGTCAGTGTCAGGATCAGGAGTTCGGGTCTGCAGAGGAAGCGGAGTCTGGGGGCGTGGCCGCGTTCCATGCCGATGCCGCGTGAGACATAGAGGGTTTGGTTGGGTGTGACTTGGGTGAGGCCTGAGGCCCAGGCCTTGGGCACCTCTGTGTAGGTCAGCAGGGGGCCTATGCCGGGGAGGCGGACCTGGCCGCCGTGGGTGTGGCCTGCCAACATGAGGTCTGCGTGGGTGTGGCCCAGGGCGTAGTCCGGGCAGTGGCCCAGCACGAGGTGGTATTTTTCCTGGGGTTCCAAGGTCAGGGCGGTCTGGCGAGATTCGGCAAAACTCAGACCCGTGAGGGTCAAGGGGCCGAGGTCTATGGTTTGAGTTTCCTGGAGTGTGGTGACTTTCAGACCGGCAAAGACCTGGGGCCAGTCATTATGGTCTACGTTGCCCTGGACAGCGAACATGCCCAGGCGTGGTTGAAGCGCTGCTTCCTGCAAGAGTGTATTGAGCTTTTTCGCAGCAGGGCCAAATGCCTTTTCCGGTGTCTGAATGGTGTCGCCGAGAAAGACAATCAAATCAGGCTGTTCTTTTTTGACACGCGCAAACACGCGCGCCTCATAGTCGCCTGGTGCATCGGTCTGTATGTCTGCGAGCACGGCAATACGGATGGACTGGTCCAGTTTGGGATTGGGTAGGGTTACCCGTGTGACGTCCAGCCACTGAGGTTCGATCAGAAAGGCGTCTACGCCAATTGAGAGTATCAGCAGGGCCAGGCCCATGGCCATCAGAGCCAACCGTTTGCGCGGTACAAAGATCTTGGCACCATACCACAGGAGGAAGAAAGGCATATGCAGGAAAATTCCCCAAGACAAAAGTGACATGAGGTCAAAAAGGTCATGTGACAGGCCTATCGCCAGAATCATGTTGATGCCGAATAATCCCAGTGTCCCCAGGATCAGTGTTTTTGCAGGATCAGTTTGTGAGCCTTTATGGTGAGACCTGAACAGAATGGTATAGGCCAGTAGGAAGAGGTTCAAACAAATGGGGATCATCGGTGTTCTCTCACTTTAGAGACTGTCTATTGCTAACTGTGTGGCACATTTTTCCCAGACCGTCTCAAACGTGACATGTTTGACATTGTGTTTGGGATCTTTGCTTTTGATGACGTTGGGATTGCGTGTGAAGGGATCAATCGCGGCCAGGCATTCCGGGCGTCCGTAGGGGTAGATGCGAGCTGGATTGGACCAACTAAACAGCATGACCAGGGGGACGCCCAGGGCAGAGGCAATGTGGCCTGGACCCGTGTCATTTGAGATGACAAGCGTGGCGTGCCTCAGCAGGGCACAAAGCGTTTTTAGATTGGTTTGGCCTGCCAGGTTGGTAATTGGTGTGGTCGTGGCCTGGGCAATCTTATCAATGACGTTTGCTTCAGACTGGGTGCCAACGGCGACGACTGGTAGATTGTGGTCATGATTTAGCTTGTCTGCAAGTCGAGCAAACCGGTCATGCGGCCAGCATTTGGAATCATGGGCTGAGCCAGGGATAAACACGGCATATCGTTTGGAGTCAATCGCCTTTTGCTTGAGCAGATTAAACGTGGTCTGCTTGTCTGCTTCTGTGTCTGGCAGGACGAACTGGACGGGTCCAGATGTGGCACCCGCATGCTGTGCCATCTTGAGATACATGTCAACCATATGGTGATTGTCTGCGTCAGGTTCAATCCTCTGTGTGTAGAACCAGGGTGCACATTCCCGCGCCCTGGCCATACCATATCGCTGGCGACTCCCTGAGGCCAATGCAAAGAAAGCGCTGCGAAATAGCCCCTGAAAATCAAAGACCCGACCAAACTCATGAGCCCTGAGCGTCCGGATCAGAGTGACAAGTTGCTTGGGTGTGTTGAGGTTTTTTCGGTCAAAGAGGATCACTTCGTTTAATTCGGGATGATCCCGCAGCAGTGGGGCAAACTCTGGACGTACGAGCCAGGCTATGTGTGCCTGCTTAAAATGGGTGCGCAAGGCATGCAATGCTGGCAAGGCCAGTACAATATCCCCCAACGCACTGGGTTTGATGATCAGAATATTCTGGGTGCTCTGGTTCATTGGGGGCAATTGTAGGGCATATAGGCCGGTTCAGCCAGTGTTTTTCAGGGATCACACTATGTGTGGAAAACCACGAAAAGGTCAAGTCACTTGTTCGAACAGGCGTTTTTTGATAGGATGGTGGCACGAAAAACATGTTGTGATGGCCAATTTTAGGATACTCTATGCCGTTAAATCGTTTTTACCTAGTGAGTTCTCTTGTTTGCCTGGTATGGGTCTCTCTGGCTCAGGCTGAATATGCGTCCCAGCCCTCTCTGGCCGTGACCGCACCTGAGGCCGGAGCCCGCGTATTAGAGCCCGTACTGTCTACCCCTTTGAGTGATCCCAGCGTATGCCGTGGCCCCGAGCACCTGTTTTACATGACAGGCAGCATCACATCGCCCCATGCTGATTTGAATTCTGATGTTGTGTATCTATGGTGTTCGAGTAATCTGTTGCACTGGAAGCCATTGGGCCAGGTATGGGGCAGGCCCGAACAGGCGACTAAACTGGGTGTGTGCTCACCTGAAATCCACTATGTCAAGGGTGCCTTTTATGTGGTGTACGCTCAGACTCAGGGTGGTATTGGATTGCTTAGAAGTGGGTCTGGGGCTCAAGGTCCCTATGATGACTTGGGTGTAATACATCCTGAGGGATATCAGCCGTCATTATTTGAAAATTCGAGAGGGCAGGTCTATTTGCTGTTTGATGCCAATAAGATTGCCTTGCTTGACCTGGACACAGTCACTCTAAAACATACCCCTCGGGCCTTGACGTGGGAGGGGATGCCCAAACCGGATATTGGCACGCCAGGCCATGGCGGCTTGTTCATGTTTCAGAAGAACAATCAATACTGTTTGTTCTACAGCGTTTCGGATACACGGTTGGATACGCAGACGCAGGATACGTATGTGGCTCAGGGACGCAGCCCGTACGGGCCCTTTGAGCCCGGATATCTGGCCATTCCCCATGCGTCTCAGGCCTGCGTTTTTCAAGACGATATGGGGCATGTCTGGGCCACGTTTTTCGCCAAGGCCGAAGATAGATGGGCTGTGCTTGCTGGCCGAACGAGTCTGGTGCCCATGGCCACCACAGACGAAGGACGATTCCGCCCCAAGGCCCACGTGATTCTTGAAAAGGGATCTGTGGCTCAAATGCAGCCCAGACTGAACCAGACCATGATGTCACCCTCTGTGACGCTTGGGCATGACGGGCAATATTATATGGTGTCATCCAACAGCTCCTGGCAAGCGCCCAAAGCAGACTGCCAGGTGACACTGTGGCGATCAAGGAACCTGGTGACTTGGGAGTCCCTGGGAGATATTTTGACATACGCTGAGGATCTGGTTCGTGAATCGTACCTGGAAAAACCGGTGCCTATCATGTCCGCCGAGTTGCTGTATAGCCAGAGCAGGGATACCTATTTTCTTGTGTTTACCACATTGGACACCACGGCCAAGACGTGGCTTTTTCACAGTATGTCAGAGAAACCAGAGGGCCCATTTGAAAATGTAAGAGATTCGTTCATGGTGGAGGGTGTGGATGGTTTTTTGTATGAAGAAGAGGAAATATTGTATCTGTTGTGGAGTAACGGTAAGATTGGCAAGCTCAATCAAAAGGTCACAGGATTCACCGGGCCAGTGCATCAGCTTACCACAGAAGACGAACTGCCCATCGGTACAGAAGGTATGTGTTTGATCAAGACGGACAAGCAATACATCTGGACCGCAGGTCAGTGGCATGGCACACAGCCCCTGAATCGCACGTACGATTTGGTGGCGGCGCGGTCTGATTCTTTGTTGGGACCGTATGACGCCAGGCAGTTTGTGATGCCGCATGCAGGCCACAGTACATTGTTTCAGAATAAGAAATATGAATGGCATGCGGTTTTTTCCGGGCATGACAAGACGGCCCCATTTCGAAATCGTCCAGGCATTATGAAGCTGGATATCAGATCGGATGGGACTATTGTTCCGGTACCCGAAGGGTGATGAAAGGGAATGAGGATGATGAGAAGCAACAGGTTAATTGCCTTGGCATTAATGTGTCTGGTAATGAGCCCCATGGCAATGGCTCAGGTTCAACTCAATGAAATAATGGCCGTGAACCGATCGTATGGTACAGATGTGCAGGGCGAAGCTGACGATTGGATTGAGCTTTACAACGCTGGAAGTGCTTCTGTCGATTTGAGTGGGTACTATCTTTCTGATGATCCGGCTGATCCTTTGAAGTGGCAGTTTTCTCAGACGTCCTCCAGTTTGACTCGGATTTCAGGTCATGGTTTCTTATTGGTGTGGGCCGATGGTGACATTGAGGCCCAGGGCCTACACGCTGGTTTTAGCCTTTCCATTGTGGGAGAGACGCTCATCTTGTCAGATACCAAGGGTGAGATGGTTGACCGTATCACATACGAGCCTTCGCGAGTGGATGTGTCCTATGGACGCGATGCCATGAATGAAACGCACTGGGGTGTGATGGCGTTTCCCACGCCAGGCAATAAAAACATGCCAGCCCTGTTCGGTATTGCGCCGGCGCCGGCCATGGATCAGGCCAGTGGTTTTTATGAAGAGCCGTTTTCTGTGGCCCTGACTGATGGGGCGCAAGACATGGATGTCAGATACACCCTGGATGGAAGCCATCCCGGGACCAGTACCACGGCCCTGGCCTATTCGCAGCCGATTTCTATTGTGCGAACTACCTGTGTGCGAGTCATTGCCCAGTCACCTGGATATCTGCCCAGTGATGTGGTCACACGGACCTATCTATTCTTGCAGGATGTGATAAATCAATCCAAAAACCCCGCAGGATTCCCCTCTCGATGGAAGTCTGTCACGGCGGATTATGAGATGGACCCGGACATCGTGGACAATGCCCAGTACCGTAACCAACTTCACGACGCCTTATTGTCATTGCCCACGTTGTCGATTGTGACCGATGTGGACAACCTGTTTGGCAACCAGGGCATTTATGCCAATTCTGGATCACGCGGCGTGGCATGGGAACGTCCCTGTGCTGTGGAGCTGATTCAGCCCGACGGCAGTGACGGATTTCAGATCAACTGCGGCATTCGAATTCAAGGGGGCTATTTCCGATCTCCCAACAGCTCCAGAAAACACTCCTTTCGCTTGCTGTTCAAGAGTATCTATGGTGAATCCAAGCTTCGCTATCCTTTGTTTGGAGAGGATGCCACGGATGAGTTTGACACCATTACCCTGCGGGCCGGTGCCAATGATGGGTATGCCTGGAACTCTGCTCGCAATACAGAACAGTACACTCGCGACGAATTTGCCCGACGCCTGCAGCGAGATGCTGGCCAGGCAGCCTCGCATGGCATGTATGCGCACCTCTATGTCAACGGCCTCTACTGGGGCCTGTACAATCCTGTGGAGCGTCCGGATGGTGCATTCTCCGCGAGTTATTATGGTGGAGAAAAGGAAGACTGGGATGTGTTTTCTCACAAGGGTTTTTCTGTGAACCAGGGTGATCGTTCGTCTCTGAATCAGATGCTGAGTACCTGTCAAATGGCGGCCCTTTCCTTTGACAATTATATGCGACTCCAGGGCAAGAACCCGGATGGCACACACAACCCTCAGTTTCCTTGTCTACTGGACGTGCCCAACTATATCGATTACATGATTGTAAACTACTGGGGCGGCAATTGGGATTGGCCCTGGAACAACTACTGGCTGGCTCGCAAGCGAACATCAGATAGCACAGGGTTTAAGTTTTATTGCTGGGACACTGAAGACATCATGCTAAGTCCTCGATCACCGCTGAACTTCAATAAAATCACGAATCCTGACACCCGGGAAGTCGGGCAACCGCATGGCCTGCTCAGGCAAAACCCCGAGTATCGATTGCAGTTTGCCGATCGGATTCATCGCCTGTTTTTCAACAACGGGATTATGACTGAAGGCGTTCTGATTCAACAGTATGCGGATCTCACTGATGGCATTGAAGAGGCCATGATCACCGAATCCGCGCGTTGGGGTGACATGCACCATAGTTCGCCACAAACCCAGGCCAATTGGCGTGCCATGCGAAATCAATTACTCACAAGCTATCTGCCCCAGAGGTCTGCCATTGTGCTGCAACAATTCAAAACTGTCGGGTTGTATCCCACCGTGGATGCGCCAGTCTTCTTTGTCAATGGCACCGCTCAGAAGGATGTCACCTGTCCGGTTAACAGCCTTTTGACGATGCAGGCCAGTAGTGGCAGTGCCATTTGGTTTACTTTGGGTGGCACCGATCCTCGTGTGCCAGGCAGTGATTCTCAGTCCAATGTGGAAGTGACAACTCTGTTCACCGAAGATGCCAATAAACGGATTGTCGTGCCTACGGGGCCAGTCGACGATGCCTGGCAGGGCGGAGAGACCTTTGATGATACATCCTGGATGTCGGGCACAGGCGGTGTGGGCTATGAAAACGGCGGAGACTATCAGAATTACTACAGCATGGATCTTGGCAATCAAATGTTCCAAGGGAACACATCCTGCTATATACGCATTCCTTTTGAAGTCACACCGGACGTGGTAAACTCCGAGGATCTGTCACTTTTTGTACGCTATGACGATGGCTTTGTGGCCTATCTCAATGGCGAAGAAGTGGCGCGTGCCAATGCCCCACAAACGCTCTCCTGGAATGCCAGTGCGTCAACACAGCATAGCGATGGCGAGGCCAAAAGCTGGAGCCAGTTTGATATTAGTGCGAATCTGGATGCCTTAAGAACAGGCAGCAATATTCTGGCCATACAGGGGCTCAATGAAAGGCTCTCCAGCAGTGACTTTCTGATCAACGCATATCTTACATCGGCAGCTTCGTCAGAGGGACCTGCTGTCTCTTCTGATGTGTCTGAAACGGCCATTGAGTGGACCGAACCACTCATCTTGACTCACAGCCTCCAGGTTAACGCACGCGCTCTGAAGAATGGTAAGTGGAGCGCACTCCAGACGGCCGTCTACAATGTCGGTCCTGTGGTGGAGAACCTGCGTATCACAGAAATCATGTATCACCCTGAAGATCCCAATACCGAATATATTGAACTGACCAATGCAGGGCCTGAGTCCATAAACCTCAATGGGGTGCAATTTGTCGACGGCATAAACTTTCTCTTTGGCAACCAGCCCTTGGCTGCCGGTCATTTCATTGTGGTGGTTCAGGACTTCGCCGCCTTTTCTGCCAAGTACGGTGCCGATATTTCAGTGGCAGGCCAGTACACGGGCAGCCTCTCTAACAGCGGCGAACTACTCGAACTCCAGGATGTCCTCGGTCGAACCATAGAAGGCTTCACCTACCAGGACAATTGGCATGCCCAGGCAGATGGCAAGGGCTTGTGCCTGACCCGGCTCAACGGAGACAAAGACCCCAATACCCCAGACGCCTGGGTCGCAGCCTGGCCCAATCCAGGCAGCGAGTGAGTTTGATTGGTGGGGTAACTGTGGTCATGCCACTACCTTTCGATTTCAAACCTGATTTACATGGTGTAGCCTTACGGACGCAACCAATTTAACGGTCTTATCATAGGAGGCTGCAAACAAGGAAAAAGCAACTTCGAGCACGAAAAAGCAACAACCTTTCGCAGGATACCAAGCCACACGGATCAGGCGATAGCCTCAATTTAGCAATCAGCAATCAAAATTCAAAAATGAAAGCTTTCCTCTTGAAATACAGGGTCCTTTCTGGGTACACTGGAAGTAATTCGTTAGAAGGCGAAACAGTTTTCATATACTAGAGCAGTTATAATAAACGACAGTCTTTCATTCCCTTTTGCCTTCCTTCTCCCTCAAGGTTTTTTTATGCGCCGAAATAGGGTTGTTTTCGCGAGAAATGCTTCATTATGCGCAGGGTTTGAGCGGGATAACTGAAGTTTGAAGTGCGGAATCGCTTTGCGATGCAGGTTGAAGAAAAGATTGGACCACTGAGGACACAGAGACGCACGGAGAAAAGACTCAAGATTCAAGACAGGATATTTCACACGAAGCCACGAAGGCACAGAGAAAAGATAAACAAAATGAACCGCGAATTGGTCGAATTAAGCGAATGCTGAAAAAAGCGAGGCAACCATGAAAACCAAAACACAATTATTCCTCTTCATGACCTTCATGCTCTTCATGGTGAGTAATCCTGCCTGTGCTGGGCCTGTGTTCTATGTGGATGATGATGCGCCCTTGGGGGGTGATGGATTGTCGTGGGAGACGGCGTTTCGGTTTTTGCAGGATGGGCTCAGCGTTGCCGCGGCCATGGTTGAGCAGGACGAGGAAGATCCAGATACCGGCACTGGCGGTCGGGGTAGTCGAGGCTTGACAATCGCCAAATTGGTCGTGGATCCCTGTTCTGTGGAGATTCGTGTGGCTCAGGGGATTTATGTACCGGACTGCAATGAGGGCTTCCCTGAGGGCAGTGGGGACCGGAACGCTTCATTTGAATTGGCCAGTGGCATGGTGTTCAAGGGCGGGTATGCTGGTTTGACGGGTGATGATTCCAATGTCCATGATCCCGCTCTGTACCGTACAATACTTAGTGGTGATTTGGCCGGAGATGATGTGGATGTCAATGATCCGTGTGGTTTATTGGAGGAAACTACACGAGTTGAAAATAGTTATAACGTTGTCCAAAGCAGTGGTGCAAAGGACGTGGTTATCGAGGGGGTTACCATAAGCGGAGGAAATGCTTTTTGCCCACCTTATCATTGGGGCTATGACTCGATCGTAACCTATGAGGATGAAGATGTGGGGGGCGGTATTTTGAATCGGGCCTCGTCTCTGACTCTGCGTGATTGCGTGCTGGCACATAACTCTTGTTATGGTTCCGGTGGTGGCCTGTACAGTGACGAAGACTGCAATTTGATATTGGAGGATTGTCGGTTTTTAGAGAACTATACAGAAGATGGGGGAGGCGGCGGTGTAAAGTTTAACTCCTATGGAGAGATTGTGCTAAATCGTTGCAGGTTTGATCGAAATGTCTCGGGCGGTGGTTATGGAATCGCTATCGCTAGTGGTGCCAAGGAAATGCAATTGCGGGATTGTACCTTTGTGGGGAATACGGATCACGACCCGGGCAGCAATCCGATTATTTACTTCGGTGGAGGCTCTTTGGATCTGGATCACTGTGTTTTTAGAGACAATCTTGGCCCTGGTGTGTATTGTTCCCAAGCAGAGGCGGTTTTCAAGGACTGTCTGTTTCAAAATAATGCTGGCAAAGCCCTAAGTCTATCGAGGAGTGATGTAAACATTGAGCATTGTTCGTTTATCAATCATCATTCGAGTGTTGGTGGGGCAGTCAATATTACAGGCTATAGTTCAGGTGTGTCCAACTTCGTCTCTATCAAGAATTCCCTGTTTTGTGGAAATTATGCTTCTTCTAAAGGAGGTGCAATAAAAAGTGCAGCGACAATGACTTCGATAGAGAACTGTACGTTTGCACGTAATCGTTCAGATCAGAAGGGGGGGGCATTGTTCAGCACTGATAGTGCAAAATTAACAGTCACAAATAGTATTTTTGAGGGCAACTCTGCCCCATCAGGAATGAATGCCTACATTGGGCAGAGTTATCTGGGAACACATCCTTCGTCCATGTCGGCAAAGTATTGTCTTATAGAGGGAGGCCAGGACAGTATCACGCTTGATTCCCAATGCACATTGACTTGGGGCGAGGGCAATCTCGACGAGGATCCTTGTTTTGTTGATCCAGGGTACTGGGATGCCAACGGCACGGTTTCAGATGCCAATGATGATTATTTTGTGAATGGCGATTACCACCTAAAATCACAGGCAGGACATTGGGATTCCAATAGTGAAACCTGGATACAAGACGATGTCACCAGTCTCTGCGTTGACGCTGGAGATCCGAATACCCCGATTATGCTTGAGCCATTTCCCAATGGTGGTGTCATCAACATGGGTGCCTATGGGGGAACTGCTGAGGCAAGCCGCTCATTTATAAATTGGAGTGATTCAACGGCTGAGTTGAATTTCTGTGACTATTGGCTTTTTGCTGTTGGAAACAAATGGCAGGAGAAGGTTGGCTATTCCTTTCACGAGAGTTGGGAGATAAATGAGCAACTTACTGTCAATGGATTGGACGTTTGGACAATTTCATATCGCAGCATTGGTGATCACGGTGGATTTGTTGAGGAAGAATACTATGGTTATATTGACGGCGGGCTATATAGTACGCCCAATCTTATGGACTTTAGCGGTCTGCCTGATGACATAGAAAGCGGTTTAGAAATTGAGTTTCCCGAGTTTATTCAGGCTGGTATTCCCATTCATCTAGGTGCTTACGGAGAAGTATTGCCCTTGCAGGGGACACTGGAACAAATTCTGGAAGTTGTGAACACATCATCATATTTTAATTACCCTACAGAGCAATTTCCCCAAGGGAACTTACCTGACGTATTGGCTTTTGTTTTAGAGCCATATATGTATCCTCTGGCCATTTTTGGACGTAACATAGGGCCTATACTTATGCGTCACGTTATTATGAGACAAGTAATGGAGATTACGATTACGAATTTGCAGAAGACCAATGCCTTTGTGAATCCCGCAGAAATCAATATTGAAGTCGGAGCAACGAATTTGGCCAGCGATCCAATTGTCAAGGTAGAGTTCCATATTGACAACATAAAAGTTGGAGAAGACGTTGACTCCAGTGATGGCTGGAGTCATTTATGGATCAATCCTCCCATAGGTACCTATCAGATTAGGGCAACGGCAGTGACGCATGGAGGGCAAACTGCAGATTCCCAATTAGTGGATATCACAATTTGTGATGAACAATGCCAAGGACGATAATTGCCAGAAGAACAGGAGAATCGCCATGAAGATCGAGAAGAATGGAGTGTTTTTACTGGGGCTATGTTTTTGGATGGTTTCTGCCTATGGCCCTGCCTGGGCACAGCAGGGAACCCCTCAGCCCTCATTCTTGCAGCATTATGCACCTGTGGAACGGGACATCGAGGCCGATGCGCCGGGGTATAGTCTGCCGTTGGATGTGGGTTTGATTTCTAACTGGGAGGCGATGGATGCCCACCTGGATTTGCAGGGTGTGGAATCGCTGATTCGGAAAAATGGGTTTGCTGTGATGCCGTTTGATTTTGGATTCTCTGATCCGAATCGGGAGGATATGGTCAAACCCTATGAGTATCTGTCATCACGGGAAATACCCTTGTTTGTCAGTGTGGATACCTGGCTGCATTTGTATCACATTCAATTCGATGAGACACTGCGGGAGATTGAAGAACAGGAATTTGCCGGGGACCTCACAGCCCTCACCGGTGTGTTGCAGGCCGGCATGGTGAATACACTGCTGGTGTCCAAATTCAGTGATCTGGATTTTCGTGAGGCACTTAGGCGTAATCTGGCCTTTGTATCAGTGGCCTATAAACTGTTAGTGCCGGACAGTAGTATTCCTCCCATGGTCGAGACTGAGGTGACCCGAGAATTGGACAAGATTTCCGCTCACAGTGGATTTCAGGCGAGCAATATATTTATCTATAAGGAAGACTACTCACAATATGTACCCAGGGGACACTATACACGCAGTGACGTCTTGAAGCGTTACTTCAAGGCCATGATGTGGTATGGGCGCATGGCCTTTCTACTCAAGGGATCAGATGACTGGGGGGCAGGGGGAGAGGCCTTGATCAGTGTTCAGGATGCCCGCATTCAGACGATTCAAGCCGTGAAGCTCGCTGAAGCCCTGCGTGATGCTATTGTGGGGCAGCGCAGCGGATTGGCTGTGTGGGATTGCCTTTATACGGTCACTGCGTTTTATGTGGGATTGGCTGATGACTTGACGCCGTATGATTATCTCTGGGCCCTGGACCAAGTTTGGGATCATTGGGATAGTCCCAATGGGGATTATACCCTGGCAGTCAAGGCCGAACTGGCAGCGTTGCCCTCACCCCAGATCTACGGTGGCACAGGCAATGTCGTGGTCCCTGATCCAGTGACAGACGAGTCACTGAACAAGGTCCTGGGCAAGACCAAGGGTATGCGTTTTATGGGGCAGCGTTTTGTCCCGGACTCGTACATTTTTCAGAATCTGGTTTTTCCCTCGGTGGAAGACTCTTTTCATGGATCTTTCTCGGATGTCCCGTTTAGCTATGGCGATGATGGAAGAGGTTTTTCACGCTGCTATCCTCGGGGCTGGATGTGATGGCTGTGCTAGGCTCTCATACGGCTCTGCAGGCCTTGATCAATGCAGGGGATACCGATTACTTCAACTTCTGGCTGCGTTTCGGTCAGCTCAAGTCGGAGATTGATGACCTGACGCCAATGGACTGGCATATCAACCTGTATTGGGGTTGGCTTTATGCACTTGAGTCTTTGTTGCCGGGATTACCAGACGGGTGTCCCAATTTCATGCGTACAGAAAGCTGGCAGTCTCATCAGCTCCACAGTGCCTTGGCCTCGTGGAGCCAGTTACGACATGACACCATTCTTTACGCCAAACAGAGCTATTCCAGTGTGGGCGGCAGAAATCCAAGGCCAGTACCAGTGCCTCCTGGTTATATTGAGCCCCAGGCCGAGTTTCTCGCTCGTCTCTTAGAGCTGAACCGCATGACACACGAGGGTTTATTAGATTTAAATGTGTTGTCTCCAGAGTCGCAGCAGCGGCTTAGCACATTGGACGGACTGTTGGTCTTTGCCCTGGAAATTACCGAGAAGCACTTGACGAATCAATCTCTGTCCACAGAAGACAACGCATTCATCAAGGCCTTGCCTGGCAGATTAGATAGGGCGGTCCTGAGCGTTAACGATGCTGGACTCAAAACCACGATGGTCGCGGATGTGCACACCCACAGCGTGGAAACAACGGTTGTAGAAGAAGCCACTGGCAAGGTGGATCTAATCATTGTGGCTTGTCCTGCACCAGACGGATCGGTTTATCTGGCTGTTGGTCCAGTGCTGAGCTATTACGAATTCAAGCACCCCATGGATGATCGTCTCACAGATGAGGCCTGGCGTGACATGCTTGAAAGCGAAAACAAACCCGATCGTCCAGTGTGGTATGAGGCGTTGATGCCTTGATAAGCATTCTCACATAAAGACGCTAAGACGCGAAGAAATCTAAATAAAAAAGGAATTGGACAGCGGGGAACACGGCCTGGAGCCGAAGTGTGAAGTGCTAAGTTTGAGGTGTGGAGTGTGGAGTGTGGAGTCGCTTTGCGATGCAGCTTGATGAAGAAAACAGCTAACCACAGAAGACACAGAAATACACAGAGAAAAAGATCTAGGAGCTAGGATGCCAAGAGGAAAAATAAGTGGCGAAAGGAACGATGGGCTTATGAACTTTAAAACACAACTTATCATCTCAGCGATCTTGTCTCTTGCGGCAATCAGTACTACCTTTGCAGAGACAAGGCATGTACCATTGGAGTATCCCACGACCCAGGCTGGGATTGATGCATGTGGCGATGGCGATACCGTGGTTGTGGTGCCAGGAACCTACACGGGCGAGGGGAATCGGGATATCAGGTTTCAGGGCAAGGCGATTACTGTTCGCAGCTTGAATCCCAATGATCCCAATGTGGTGGCTAACACGGTCATTGACTGCCAGGCGAATCCCAGTGATTGGCATCGAGGATTTGTTTTTAATTCCCAGGAAGACGCGAATTCAATACTGGCAGGTGTCACCATTACAGGCGGCTGCAACCTGGAAGGGGCAGGCGTGCTGATTCAGGATGCCAGCCCCACGATTAAACAGTGTGTGATCCGGGGAAATCATTGTGACGACATACCTTCGAATAAGTATAGGTCTTCTCCCAAGTGGGGTGGAGGCATACTTGTTGATCAGGGAAAGCCAAGGATAGTTGACTGTGTGATTTCTGATAATGTGTGTTCGGGCTATTCAACAAGGGGTGGCGGTATTGCCTGTATCAATGCTCAGCCTGTCATTCAACGATGTATGGTGACCGGCAATAGAACAAGAGATGCAGGTGGCGGTATTTACTGTTATCTGTGTGAAAATGTTCTTCTTGATAATTGTGTGGTGCGTGATAATGAAGTCACATTTCGAGCTGGGGGAGGTATTGATTTTCGCAGCAGTAAGGGTGATTTGACGAACTGTCTTATTATTGAGAATAAATCGAGCGATGGTGGGGTTGGGCTACATTTTCAAAGCTGTGATGCCAATATCATTAATTGTACTGTGGCCCACAATGTGTCGTCATCAGAGTACAGTGGCGGCGTATACGCGAACCTGTGTAGCTTAGACGTCGTGAACTCAATCATATGGGGTAATACGAATCCTCATGATGCCCAAGTGTTTGTTCGCAGTTGGAGTGGAGTCTCTGATGGACGAAATGAGGTTCCCACGGTCAATTCGGATCTTACGATGTCTTACAGTGACGTTGAAGGGGGTATAGAGGGTGTGCATATCTTTGGTGAACCGGGATGGTTCTCGATGAACTGGGGCGATGGCAATATTAACAGTGATCCCTGTTTTGTTGGTGAGTCCCAACCTGATGCAAACAGTGATTCCGATCCTCAACCAGATCCAGGCCCAAGGGTTCCACCAGAGAGAAGATTGCTAACCGTAACAGGCCTGGAGAATGCGGTGGTTTGGGATTACCATCTTAAGTCGCAAACTGGACGATGGTCGTCTCATGAGGTAGCTTGGGTTGTTGATGAAGTGACCAGCCCGTGTATTGATGCAGGTGATCCGAACTATACAATTGGCTGGGAAACATTTCCGCATGGTGGAATCATCAACATGGGGGCATATAGCGGGACACTCGAGGCAAGTCGATCTGTGAAGCCTATGAAGTCCTGGAACGAGCGGTATCAAGCATTGCTGGCGACCAGGGAGCCTGGGATACAAGGCTTGGGAGCTGTGCGAACGGAACGCGGTTTTCTGCATGCAATTAGTTTGGAACCAGGGGAACATCTTGTGGTGGAGGGGGCCAATGACTTATCTCCTGATAAAACTGCCCTGACATTCTTTGAGCAATGGAAAGATGTGTTCATGGTCGATAGTGGAGCCATGGAGTGGGTCGTGACTAAGGTCACACTCAAGTCTTATGGTACTATTGTGCGGCTGTCGCAAACCTATGCCGGGATAGAGGTGTTTGGGGCCAGTGCTGTTGTGCAGGTTGATCTGTCTGGTGGCGTGGTGTATGTCGTCTGCGATGGGATGACGGACCCTGGGCCTTTGGAGGTATCCCTAAATCTGCTGCATCCAACACTATATGCAGATCAGGCAGGAGATCTGGCTGTTGAAGCTATGGTTGACAATAATCCAGGCAGGGAGATGCAGGCTTTTGATATGGCACTCAAGATCTTTGATGGTGGGGTGCTCGGCTTACCAGGACCACCACAGTTAGTTTGGCATTCAGCGGTGAGTACGGTGGTCGTCGCGTGTGGTTATGAAGTTATGACGGATGCACAGACTGGAGACCTGGTTTACTACAAGTCTACCTGTTTGGGAAGATGACAGTCACGACGTTTTTCTTTTAGACTGAAGTTTTGCAAACTGCAAAAGTCCTGTTTTTAACAGCTAACCACAGAAGACGCAGAAAAAAAGATATCTTACGCGGAGATCGCTGAGAAAAACCAGAAACGAACAACGAACAACGACTCCCCGGATACCTGCCAAAAAATCTGTTAAAATTCTAAATCCACTATACGGGAATTCCCTGCGAGTTTGTTATAAAGGTGGTCATGGTTAAAATCGTGACTTGGGATTGATTGAATGGATTTTGAAGACAATTTATTGGTGCTTAGATTAAATCGTGGGGATAAGGCGGCTTTGCACCATCTCTACGAGAAGTACAAGGATTGTCTGGTGACACTCGCCGGGGCTTTGTTGAGGGATCGTAGCGGGGCTCAGGATGTGGTTCACGATGTGTTTTTCAGTTTTATGCAGCAGATGGGTCACTTTCGTTTGACCGGGAGCCTAAAGGCGTATCTATCGACCTGTGTGGCAAATCACGCCCGCAACTGTAATGGGGCCTGGCGACGTCGACAGGGGTCTCGCTCGGCAAAGTCGGACTTGCAGGATCATGAGCCGGTTCGGCAGGTTGTATTGGATGAACAAATTGACGCGTTGTTGAAGGCGTTGGAACAGTTGCCTGAAGAACAGCGTGAAGTGGTGGCCCTTCGGATCTATGCAGATCAGCGGTTTCCTGTGATCGCCAGGCATCAAGGGGTTTCAGTGAACACGGCTGAAGGGCGTTTTCGATATGCCATGACCAAGCTACGGGCACTCTTAAAAGAAAAGGGAAACTGATGGTTTCTGATGAGTTGATGGACAAGTTTAAACGGTTTGAATTGAAGGCCGATTCAGAACTGGATGCCAGGGTGCATGAGGGCATTGATCGTTTGGATTTGGGGGCGAGACCTCTGTGGTCTTGTCTTCGCTGGGGCAAGTGGGTCGCCGTGTTACTGGTGGGTGCCTTACTTCTGTGGCCCTATGCACCACGTAATGTGGCATGGTCGCAGGTGGCCGAGCGTTTTGAAGCGGTGCCCTATGTGCGTGTGTCTTTGAATTTGAACAATGAGCAGATTGATTATCACCAGCATATGGAGTTGTGGCTTGGTGGACAGGGGCGTTTGCGTATTGCCACGGATTCGCAAGTCATTTATGCAGATCAGGGCGAGATTCTCAAGGCTGTAGATTCACACGACGGAGCCTTGGCAACGCCGAATCAGGCGGCCTGTGATGTGATAAGGGATCTTGGGTCCTGGCAGACGATTTCGCTGGATACAGTACTGCGTGCTGTCCTGCAAGAGCCTCTGGTGGATGTGACACCTGCAGACGATTTGGACAGGTCTGTGTGGAAAGATCTGGTGATGTTTGACAGTCGGTCCCATGTGGGGTCAGGACGTATTCGCATCTATGCATTGCGCGACAGCAAATTGCCGGTGAGTTTCCGTATTTGGGATACGGATGATGGTTTGTCTGTGGAAGCCACGTTTCTCTATGAGAAACAGCCGTCAGAAGCATTTTTTACGCCATGAACCGGTGTTAAGTTTTAAGTATTAGGTGTTAGGTTTCTTCGGCTCAGGAAAAGGAGATTTTAATGCGCGAATGAGGTCTGCGCAAAAAGGATTTACATTAATCGAGCTGTTGGTGGTGATTGCTGTGATTGCTGTGTTAATGGGGATCATCCCAAGCCCAGTGGCCTGGTGGTGGGGTATCTTGATGGTGGTGCCCGTTTTGTCAAATGGGACCGCTTGACCCCGAGCAACCACGGTGGTGAATACCTAAGTGTATTACGATGCTACATACTAACCCCCAGCCCCTAATCTCTAATCCCTGACACACAAATCGCTGCGACAAATCGTCCGGCTTCGAGGCCTTCTTTGCGGTAGCTGGGAAACAGGTCATTGCGGCAGAGGGTGCAGAGGCCTGCCAGGTGGATGTTACTTTCGAGGAGACCGTTTTGTTGCAGGGCGTGAGAGTTGGCGTGCCAGAGGTCGAAGAGAAATCTATCGCTCTGACGCACAAAAAACGCGTCGGCCTCTGGGCCAAGTTGTGATATGGCTTGGTCGTAAACTTCCGGGCCGACTTCAAAGCATTCCGGGCCTGCGCTGGGACAGATACAGGCAATCAAGTTCTGAGGCTGGCAATGGAGGTCCTTGATCATACCTTGGATGAGGTTGGGCGTAATGTCGGCGACCGTGGATCGCCAGGAGGCATGTGCAAATCCCACGGCGTGGCCCTGTTTTTCTGCCACAAGGATGAGAGGGCAATCGGCACTTTTTCCGACCAGCACAAGATTGGGTTGGCTTGTATAGAGGGCATCTGCCTCTCCAATCAGTCCGGGTCTGTCGCACAGCCACGCTGTGGGGCCGTGGACCTGGTTTAGCCAGGCACCCTGTTGTTTGCTTAAGAACTGAGCTGCTTGTGAGACCGCCTGATCGGTCTGGTCGCGTATGACGTGACCGTCCGGTCCGTGACGCGTGGACACAAAATGAGGGATGTCACGGGCTTCCAAGGCCAAAAAATGCCCTGTGATCCAGCTATTGGGCTGTTTGACCAAAGAAAAACAGTCGTTTGGTTGGGGTATTGGGGTCATGGTGCCTATTTTATGGGTTTTCAGGTGTGTGTAAAGGAACAAGTGCTTGACCTCTGGGTGGGCCTACTTCTATACTGGTATTGCAGTTTAGGAGATGTGTGATGAATATCAAATGCCCCGAGTGCGGCAAAGCCTATAGGGTTGATCCGCAGCGTATACTAGCGGCAGGTGCCACTGTCAAATGTAAGCAGTGCGACCATGCCATTAAGATTCTTCCTGAGACGTTAGCGTCTGAGGCCAAGCGTGTGGTCGTGTGTCCGGAGTGCCAAAAAGAATATTGTATTGCCGAGAGCAGAATTCCTCCAACACTAAGGGCCATAGAATGCAAAGCTTGTCGCGGCACCATACCGCTAGTCAAGATGTCGCATCCCGAAGAGGTGGTCAGGCTATCTGATAAAGTGCCTGAAGATGAGAAGGCTGTTCCCAGAACAGGGCTATTTCAACAGCGGTGGTTTTGGGTTACTGGGGCGGTGGCGGCAGTTTTGTTGTTGTGTGTGTGCCTTTGGGTCGGATTATACTTACCTAAGCAAGAGGGAAAGTCGCTAGGGGTATCTGATCCGGCTGCCTCTCAAGAGTCGCCCACAAATGAGACGTCAGAGCAGGTACCTGATGCAGATCAGAGGAGACTTACCTGGGGGCAGCAGTTTAGAGAGGATCGTCTGGCCCGGCAGGTCTACGAGCAGGTCAAGACCGGGCAGATGGATGGCGTGCTCGAGGGCAATCCATTGAGGGCTGTGGTCTCTGGTATGATGATAACGCCGGAGATACAGTGTGTTCCGGTGTTGACTGAGCCACGGCTGAATCTGACATTTACCTGGTCCGAAGCCGATGACCTGGCCATTATCAATCGGCTGGGTAACTCGTCACAGGGTGATGAGCCCGAAGCATTGAGATCTGCTGAAACGCCCGAGGCAGAATCCTTCGGTGTTGCAGCGGCTCAAGATGACTATGTTGAGTCCCTGTTGCTTGCTGCCGGTTTGACGCGTGACCTGGACAAGTCACGTTGGCGTGAAACCCTGGCACATCGTTTTTCTCAGGCCCTTACACCCGGTTCATCTCCTGCATTTGGCGCCAAAGAGGCCACGTACCTGGAGGTGGAACTTTGGGGTGACAATGCGACGTTGGCATCCGTGTTTTATGAAGTGACGCAGGTGACGTCACCTGAGGGACAGCCATTCACAGGATGTGTCGGTCTACGAGAGCCCATGGTAGGACAACGAATTCGAGTGCCCGTCCCAAAAGGAGCCAAGGCCAGTGAAGCGATGATTCAGTTTGAGGTGAGTGTGCCCTGTCATTTGGATGCAGCCGCGCTGGATGTGAGTGCTGGTGTGCCAGTGATTCACGACATGATGACAGGGTCGGTGACCCTGGCCAAGGTGGCAGACCAGGCAGTGCGATTGACCTACAGCGAGATGTCTATGCCTCTGGTGTATGGCTTTGATCGGCTTGGCAACCGACTCAGACGTGAACGTATTTCACGTGAGAAAAACGGTGTTTATCTTCGGTTTGGAGGGCAAGTAGAGACCTGTCTTGTGGTGAGCGTCTTGGACACGGTCACACAAAGGTTTGAGTCCTGTGTCACGCTTGATCCGGGAGAAGCAAAGACCTTGAGCTATGAACCTGAAGTGCCAAAATATACACGATTTGATCAGACGCCATTGGTTAATTACGCGCCATTGGCGTCTCTGGATGTGAATGATCTGGCCGTACATTGGCAACAGGAGAGGCAGCGGAGTCACTTCAAGCAGGTGCTGTCTGTGGCTTTGCCAGAGAATGTGGCAGTGCAATCGAATTGGGAGGTGTATGCGCATCGTTGGGATCGCAAGGTGCGTTTGACTGGAGCTTCTGTGCCTGCCAATCAGCGTGTGGCGTATGAGTGTCGGTATGCTGGCCCCAAAGCAGTGGATCAGTTGTCTGGTTCTGTGCAGCTCAACCTATTTGCAAAGATTGAACGTGTCACGTTGTCTTTGAAAGAGCTCAGTCGTATGTGCTGCGTCCAAATGCCGAGTGGCAAGTATCTGGATGTGAGTATAGACAAAAACAGACTATCCTATATGGTTCTGGGGGGAGAGGTTGTGCAGGTGGCAGCCTACGATGCCCAGGGGCGTCGACTCAAGCAGGACCCGGCCTGGCGATTTTGTCAGGGCATGAAAGAGGTCTATTTCTGGGGCGTCCCGGCTGAGGTGGTCTTGGATATTTCCACTGAAACCAAGATGGCCCGATTAGATTTTTCAATCACAGATCCTTCTCCAAAGGAACGGCAGCCGCAGTATACGACCTCTTTCGTTAATCTGAACCCCTAGAGCTTTGTGCCTGGATAATCTCGTCGAGGAGTTCATCTCGTTCTTTTTCTGAGACCTGCCAGCGTTGATGGGATTTGGTATCTATCCGGTTCAATGCCTTTAATGCCCGGTCAGGTTGATTTGAGTCTTTTAGAAATTTGGCATAATAATACCAGTAGCGTGATTTTTTGGGGTGACGCTTTAGTATGGTGTCGTGTACTGATTGTGCGGCTTCTTTTTGACCGGCTTTTGATAGGCAGTCAGCAAGTCTGGGACGATAGTTGTTGTTGGGGTCGATGTGGACCGCTTTCTGCGCAGCTTGGGCGGCCTGCTCATACTGTTCTTTGGCTTGCTTGGAACAAGGGTGATGTCGCCACCCTGTAATTCGTTGGATTTAGCCAGGGCAAAGGCTGGATGGCCAGGCCAGGTTGCTCTGAGTATCGCCACATCAGCCACTTCGTCAGAGGCGAGTATTTTGACGGGGAACACATCACCATAATCTGTTTTACACAGAAAGACGTGCCGATAAAAGGATTGTTACGAAAAAACTCGACCATTCGTGAAGCATCATGCTATATGGATGCCCCGCACGAATGGTCGAGTGGTTGGATTTCGGATGGCAGGATACCTCTAAGAATTCAATTTGGCGTGCAAATGAATCTCTTTGATTCTTTCCTTGCCAGAATACAGAAACCTTCTGCTGGTCGCTCAAAAAATCTTACACTACAGTAATGAAATCAGTATGCTCAGGTCGATACCATTGACCACACCGTCGCCATTCAAGTCACCTTGGACTGGTGTTTCACCTCCGGAAGGAGTCACTGGCTTATTGGTCATGAGTTCGAATGCCATGTCCCAGCCAATATTGGCTGGGTAGGCGACATAGTCTCCAGAAAGAAATGTGTTGCCTACTGTGGGGGGCCACACCTGCCCCGTGGCTCCGTCAGTCACGGATTGAATCATGATCGCTGGAGAATTGTGGCTTTCAGGTGTCGTGAGCCATTGCCAGGGCCAGATGATCTGTGAGGATGTATTGTACACGGCTGAAATGCTGACCCAATACGTGGTTGTAGCCGTGAGGTTTTCTGGAATAAACCATTCATCTTGTGATAGATAAGCAGAGAACTCAAAAGTAGCCTGCCCATCCTGCAGTTGTCCGGCAAGCGCCCAGTTCCAGGTGTCATTTAGGGTTTCCCATAGCAGGGTGCTTGGCCCGCCTGAAGTAGGATTGTTTGACCAGATGCCAATATGAAAGGCTTCTGGCAGTTGTTCAGGAAGGGCTGAAAGAGACCACTGGTCAAAGGCGCCCCACCAGCGGAATCCTTGGATCGCCATGGTTTGTGATAGAGTCCAATCGTCAGCCACAGTGGGGCCATTCCCATGATTTGACAAAACGTTCCAGCCATTCAGGGTAGGGTGGTTGGCATCAAAGCGTTGAGCAGGTTGACTCCATTGCGCCACAACAGTGTTGGAAGGAGGCACAGGTGTCAAGGTTGTGACCACTGGACCCGAGTCGTCCGTGATGGTTACAGCGTAGTCTTCCACTTCACCATCAGCTGCCAAGCCGTAGACCCCCAGGCCTCCGGCTGTATTGTAGCGAAATCGCATGAATGTGCTGCCGGGTGTGGCTGATTCAGGGATGAAGAATGACAGTGACAATGCACCTGGGATAACAGGTTCGTCAACCAAGACCTGTTCGGAGAGATCGTCCCAGTCTCCATCACCATTGAGGTCGAGCCAAGCATTAATGGCCCCAAGTGTTGAGGCTGTAACTTCTATACTGGCACTTTGACCTGTAATTAGGTCGCTTTGAAATTCAACGCCGTCGTCTCCGGTGTCTAGGTTTGCATTTTGGCTGGGCTGAGCGTCGGCCTCGCCGCTGATTGATGCCCCCAATGTTACGCTGGAGGATATATAGTGCCTTGCTCCATTGTTCGAAAGACTTATTTTGTATGAACTAGGCGCGTCACCAAAATCGCGATTTGATTGTTGAGTCGTGCATGACCCACAGTTGGTGTTGTCGCCCAAATACGTATACCCCTGTGCACATGTGCCGGTGGCGGAAATGTAACAGTCGCCTGTTGTTTGATTACAACAAGCACCCTGGGTTTCTTGGGGACCGGACTGGTCAATGCCATGATTAATGTATCTATAGATCACAGCATTTTGTCCTTGCACACTCACAAAAAACCATCCGGGGTTGTATTGATCGACCGTAATTTGACGGTTGGGTTCCTTGCTGCCAGTACCCATATCAAAACCCGTGTTAGAGGCTATGTGTGAAATGTCTGTGTATTGATCGTAGGCTGACTGGCTGGTGATATTGCCTGGCAGGGGAGGTGCTATATTGCTTGTCCATTGGGCCGTTGTCCAGCCAAGATCCAGTTCGTAGTAGGTGGGCTCTGATCCGTTGATCGCTCCAATGAAAGCCCAGAAGTCAGCATATCCTTTTGCGTTGGCTGAATAGGGTCCATTGTAGAACCACATGATGTAACGGTCCAGGGCTGGATAGTAATACCAGGTTGAATTAAAGCCATCCCCAATGGATGTGACCACCGCATTTGATACGTGAGGGTGATTATAGGTGATGTCGACCTTGTTGCCGCTGAAGTCGAAAGCAATGCTATACCAGTCCTGAGTCTGTGCGATTACATCCGGTGTTACAAAGCATGACAGTGCGAGACAAAACACAAAGGTATATTTCCATTGGTTCATTATCAAACCCTTTTCACTGATTTCGTAATTACATTTGGCGCTTTAAAAAGAATGATCGGCACTTATTGATAATGACTTCTATGCGACCCATGCGCATCCAATATTTTTCTTGAAAATCCGACAAAAAAGGCCGCTAGATGCGATCTAACGGCCTTGGATGTCTTATCAGCACCTTACTGTTAAGGATTTAATACAAATCCCAGGAGTATGTATAGGTCGTTAATGTCAATGGTGCCATCGTCATTCAAGTCACCGATTGCATTGGCCAGTTCGGAATTATTCCCGGCAGATCCACCACCCGGTTGGCTGGTGATTAATTCAAAGGCCACATCCCATTGCGTTGAAGAGGGATAAGTTACTGCCGAACCCGCTGTATAGATTGCCCCAAGGACTGGAGGCCATTGAGATGGATTGTACACACCCAAAATTCTCTCGGCGGGTGCCGATCCACTGGTCTGGCGTGTCATCCATCCCCAAGGGGTGGAGGAGATTGTACTGCTGTTATACACTGGAACAACGCTGAGCCAGTACACTGTATTTGGGTTCTCTGAAGGCGTGAACCATTCATCCTGAGAAAACAAAGACGTAAATTCAAAAATGGATTCTCCACCCACTTGCCCTTGTGCATCTTGGACACGGCCAGTGTAAGCCCATGACCAATTGTAACTTGTATGTTCCCAAATCATCGTGTTGGGTTTATTCAGAACTCGATTGTTGGTCCAGATGGCAATATGAAATGCGGCTGGCATTTCGGTGGGCATGCTCGAATAGAGCCAATTGTCAAAAGTACCCCACCAGCGAAGTCCCTGAATGGGAAGTCCATTTCCACTGGTCCAGTCATCAGCGAGAAGCGGAATAGAGTCTTGCCGAGTAATCAAATTCCACCCATACGCAAAGTTTGTTCCATCAAGAATGTCTACAGGTTGAAACCATTTGCTGGCAAACTGGTTTGTTGGCGGAATTGGACTAATAGTGGCAGGAGGAACCACGGGATCGGTAGGATCTGTCGTTCCTGTGGAGATAGTGAGCGCATAGTCCTCTACTTCTCCATCAGAAGCCAAACCAGAATAGGACAGTCCACCTATACTATTATACCTGAAACGTGCAAATGTTAATCCTGTCGTGGCCGTGGCTGGGACGAAAAATGGAAGGTTATTTTGTCCCTGAATGACAGGTTCATCCACCAGAATTTGCTCTCCAGCATCTGCCCAGTCACCATCTGCATTGAGATCCAACCAGGCACTAACGACACCGAGCTTTGATGCCGTTATTTGAACGGGAGTACTCTGACCCGTAAGAACTTGCCCTAAAAATAGAACACCGTCATCGTAAAGATCTGTATTGGCATTTGCACTTGGGTTGCCTTGAGCTTCGGATGTAACACCGGATCCAAGATAGGTGTCTGCTGATATTGTGTGTTGGGCACCTCCTTGAGAGCTTAGCACAGGGTAGGGTGGTGGGGCATCTCCAAAGTCCCAATTTGGGTTTGAAGACAAGCAGCCAAGGCAGGTTGTTCCATCGCCCAGATAGGTGAATCCGCTGTTGCATGCACCTAAGTCGGTTATATAGCAATCGCCTGTTGATGCATTACAGCAAGCACCCGTGACTATATTGTCGGTATTAACGTCCCCAATTGTGACGGCACCTTGCATGTAGATATTCTTGCCACTTATGCCAATATAAGCCCATAGCGGACCAAATGTGAGGCTTACATCCTTGTTAATCGTATGAGATTCGAACTCTCGCATGTAATCTGTGCCCGAACTATAAAAGGCAGTTTTTGATTGGAAATTAGTTCTTTCATCCGTGATAGAACCAATGAAGGAGGGCAGCGGAGGTGTTGAGGAGTTATTCCAGGTTTCCAGGCTCCACCCATAGGTTACTGTGTAACCAACGTGGGCGTTCTTGTCTACAGACACTATCGATGCAGCCCAATTGATGTCACCTCGGGCCAGTGGATCAGACTCCATGTTTGGAAACCACATAATATAACGGTCGGAGTGAGGGTAATAATACCACGTGTTTGTAAAACCGGTTCCAGAACCATTAATATACAGGCTCTCAGAGTTAAAAGTAATGTTGTAGTTTGCCATGCTCATTTGTGAGAAGACTACTATGACGGCAATACTCATGATTCCGTATTTTGCTGTCCGTTTTTTCATTGTTCCACCCTTTATTTTAAAGTGTTGGCTTTAACTATCGCTTTGGACTTTTAAATGAATAAGCAATGCGTTGCGACTTCATAAATTGTCCGTGCAGAAAAGTAAGTCGGCTATGAATTGACCCTACTCCAGTAAAAAGTAAGCAAACAGCCATACCTTCCACATCCCTTTTTACAAAAATGGTGATATTAAATTAAACATAATTATACGACTGTAAAGGTGGGATGTCTAGTTAAAATAGGCAAAAAGAGGTATTGAGGGGCTCGTAGAGTTCCGGGTGGTATCGCTGACTGGTCCGTGTGAAGTATCCGTATAAATACCTATTTTTTTGTGCGTTTTTTCGGGTTCATAGACCTTTTCAGCCCACGAAAAAGGCTTTTTGGGGTCGTTTTCAGCGACAGCACGATAGAAACAGGATTGATACCCTGTGTGATACTGGTCATTGTCAACAGTGACCTTCAAAATATTGTCTTAACAACTTGTTAAGTACTGTATTTATCAGTAACATGCTTTCGCTTAAATGCAATTATTATACAGAGTCATTCTTTAATTGGATGTTATGGATGCAAGATTTTCAGGGAATTGGCCCCAGTAAGAATCGGCACAGCAGACATGCCTCAGTTCTAATACGGACGACTGTGGCATTTGGGGCGATTGCTCTGGTTTTTGGGAATATTGAGTGGGGTGGATTAAAAGCGGCCTTTGCGCAGATGAATGGCTGGGTATTTCTAGAAGTTTTGGCCATTTATATGTTTAGCCAAGTGTTGTTAGCAGTTCGGTGGTTGATTCTAGTGCGGGCTTTGGGCATTGAATTAAAACTGGCACCTGCTGTGCAGTTGCACTTTATCGGACTTTTTTACAATAATGTCATGCCAAGTTCCATAGGCGGGGATTTTTTAAGGGCTTGGTATGTGTCCAAACATACTGAAAAACGGGTAGAAGCTGCTCTGAGTGTTTTTGTGGATCGTGCTGTGGGGTTGTTGGGCATTTTATTGATGGCTCTTGTTTCTTATTTTTTCCTGTTTAAAGGATTGGGGTATCAGAAGTCCGTCGGTGAAGATGCCTCAGAATTATCCAAGTCTGGACTAATTATCAAGATGGCTTTGATCGGTGCAGCAGTGCTTGCATGCGTAGCTCTTGCTATATTGTTGAATTCGCCTCTGCGCAAATGGGGTAAGCGAGCGTGGAACGCAATTCGTCAAAAAGCAGTGATATTGGCAAAAAGAGGCCGGGACGTGGCGTGTGTGTATTGGAGGCGGCCCCTTGTTTTAGTGGCCATGCTGGGATTAACTGTGTTATTGCAGTCTGCGACGATCTGGTCTTTTTGGCTATTGGGGCAGGATTTAGGCATTCAAGCCAGTCTACGCTACTATTTCGTCATATTTCCTGGGATGTGGGTGGTTGGTGCTTTACCCATCTCGATTGCCGGGATGGGGGTGCTTGAAGGGGGAATTGCTTTACTATTTGCAGAGTTGGCAAAAGTACCTTTGGCCCAGGGGACCTGTTTGAGCTTGTGCCAGCGTTTTATTTGGTTGATCAGTTCGGTCCCAGGCGGTATCGTTTACCTCATGGGGTGTCAGGTACCCAGGACGTTTTCCTTTGACGAGGGGCAGGGGCAGGGGTAAAATGCCTCTGTTATTGGATGCTTCGTGTTTGAGAAGGATCTGCATATGTTTAGGAATTTACAGAAGTTGCACCGGGATTTGTGCGATGATTTAAATAATTTGATATGTATTATGGTTTGATTAATTAGGGAGTATGGCATTGCAATTTACAATAACAGGCAAGCATATTGATATTACAGATGCGATTAGAACCCATGCTGAAGAGAAGGCTTCTAAGCTTCCCAGGTATTACAACAGCATTAATCATGTGGAGGTGATCGTTGATGGCAGTGATCATGGCCAAACAACAGTGGAAGTCATTGCTCGGGGAGAGCATAATAATTTGTTTGTAGCATCTGAAAGCGGCAGTGATGCGTACCAATGCATTGATCTGGCAGTTCATAAGCTGGAACGTCAGTTGACAAAGAAAAAGACCAAAGAGAGAAACCACAAACATGTAAATAGTGGTGATGATTTTAGTGCACCAACCGAGTAGGAATTGATGCATTTGTAGGATTTGGCTTTTTGTATTTATATAATTGAGTATTGAATTAAGGCAGGTGGCATGAAATATACGGAGTTTATCTGTTTTGATGCGACTATTCAGCAGTTAGAGACAGACGACCGCGATCAAGTTATTCGTGCTTTGGTTCAGTCATTGGACAGAGCAGGGCAGTTGCCAGAAGGCAAATGTGAGGATATTATCCAGGCAGTGATTTCTCGTGAAAATGAAGCCAGCACTGGCATGGGGAAAGGCGTGGCTGTGCCGCATGTTAAGCATCCGGCAGTCAATGAAGTGGTGGGGGTGGTTGGCGTGTCAGAAAATGGCATAGATTTTTCGGCTTTGGATAAGCAGCCGGTGTTTGCTGTCATTTTTTTGGTAAGCCCGGCAGATTTCCCCGAAAAGCACTTGCAGGCCATGGAAACCATTTTTAAAGATCTTCAGAAAGAAAAGTTCCGTCGATTCCTGAAGCAGTCTAGAACTGCCGAACAGATTGAGGATTTGCTTAGAGAAGCGGATGAATGCCCCTCTTGGTAAGGGGGTATGGGACTCGGGAGACATGGCATTGGACGGATCTGTTTGTGAAACATCGTTGGAAATAAAAAACACCGATGGTTTGCATATGCGCCCAGCTATGCAGTTTGTGGATTTGGCCAGCCAGTTTAAATGTGATATCCAGGTTAGCAATGCTGACATTGAGGTCGATGGTAAAAGTATCATGCAAATGAGTATGTTGGCGGCCACCTGTGGTACTCGGTTGACCGTCAGAGCCGAGGGGGCTGAGGCAGATAAAGCTCTTGAGGCATTGCGTGACCTAGTGGAAATAAAACAATTTGACGAGTAAGCCTCCGATTTTGACTTTGTCAAAATCGGTGTAGGGCAATAATGGAGATTAAAAAAGGCATAGCTGCATCGCCAGGCATCTGTATTGCTGAAGCCTTGGTGATCGACTCAGAAGAGTATCGCATTCCGCGACGTTCGGTCAAGCCATCGCAACGAATGGGGGAGATTTTACGGGTTCGCAATGCGTTTAAAGAGGCCACCTCTGAATTGATCGAGCTCGAAGCTGCGCAAGACCCCAGTCGGGGCGGCAAGATTAAGGATATCTTTGCTGTTCACCTTCGATTCTTAAGAGACAGAAGCCTTCGCAAAGAGATCACAGATTTGGTGTACGCTAAAAGTGTGGCAGCGGAGTATGGTGTCTCAACGGTTCTTCGAAAGATTGCAACTCATTTTAGCAATGTCAAAGATGTGTATATCAGTGAGCGTGCTGCGGATATCTACGACATTGAACGACGCCTCCTCAGAAATCTTCTGGGGGAACGTCGAGAAGACATTAACCATCTCAGCACAGAGGTGGTGGTTGTGACTCGGGAGTTGAGTCCCACCCAAACAGCTGGCTTTGACAAGAAATATATCCGAGGTATTGCCACCGATGCAGGTGGTCGTACCAGTCATACTGCGATTGTAGCCCGTTCTATGGGGATTCCTGCGGTAGTGGCATTGGAAGATTTTGTGGAGTTGGTTCGGCCGGGTGACCCTCTCATTATTGATGGAAACCGTGGCATTGTCATTTTGAATCCCAATGAAGAAACGCTGTCTGAGTACAGACGTCATCTGGATGAATTCAATGCATTTGGAAGCCGTCTAAATACGATAAGGGAGAAACCTGCCGAAACTCGTGATGGTGTTCGGGTGACTCTGCTTGGCAATATTGAATTTCCAGATGAGGCGGAGATGGTGCTTGAAAAGGGTGGCGATGGCATTGGTTTATATCGAACTGAGTTCCTGTATCTGAATCGTTCAAATGATCCTTCAGAAGAAGAGCACTACGAAGCCTATGTTCAGGTACTGCAAGCCTGCCAGGGGAAACCTGTGACATTACGCACGGTAGACCTAGGGGCTGACAAGCAAACTGAGAATCGCCGTTTTGCACCAGAACCGAATCCGTTTTTGGGCCTGCGTTCCATTCGTTATTGTTTGCAAAACATTCGCATGTTTAAAATTCAGTTACGTGCCGTGCTCCGTGCCTCTGCACGGGGGCCGATCAAAGTGATGTTCCCTCTGATCACGAACCTTCAGGAGTTACGTCAGGCCAAATTGATCTTTCGGGATGTCATGGAAGATTTGCACGAAGAGGGCTTGCCGTATGCCCAGGATGTGCAGGTTGGGATTATGATTGAGACACCCTCTGCGGCGTTAATCGCTTCGGCGTTGGCACGAGAATCAGACTTTTTTAGTATTGGTACAAATGACTTGACTCAGTATACGCTGGCTGTGGACCGAGGCAATGAATTGGTTGCTACGCTGTATTCTCCAGTGGAACCCTCCGTGTTGCGTTTAATTCGTAGTGTGGTTCAGGACGCGCACAGGCATCAATTAGAGGTCAGTGTTTGTGGTGAAATGGCTTCGGAGCCAGAGTATGTGATGCTTCTGATAGGCTTGGGGATTCGAACGTTGTCCATGACACCGCCCATGATTCCGGAGATCAAACAGATTGTTCGATCTGTGACTCTTGAGGATTGTAACCGTGTAGCCAGAAAAGTGCTTACCATGGATTCTGAAAGACAAATTACCAGCTTTTTACGCAGTGGTGCGAGGGCCATAATTCCCGAAGCATTTTGATCGTAACAAGCTTTTTGGAAAGAGTGAGTAATGGAAAAGAGTGTGTCTCAGGACAACTCTCGAATAGGCCCTTTGGCAGACATTGTGGACAATGTTGGTCCCTCTAAGCGAGGGCATTCTGATCACATGATTGCAGTGGTCGAGCTTAGCATCAGTGGTATGGCTGGCTTTCTATCGCATAGTGACTTGATGAGAGTGACGCAGCGTGTATGTGTGCGGTGCGGTATTGATGTTGTGTACAGCCAGGGGTATAATCCGCACCCCCGTATGTCCATGCCTTTGCCAAAGACCGTGGGATTACGGTCTGAAGGTGATATTGTGGTGATGCGTATTCAGAAGACTGATCATTTGGATCAAGCACAAGCCATTGCGGATGCATTGCGACATCAGTGGCCAGAGGGGATAGAAGTCCAACATGTGTATCTATTGGATTCAGGATATACGCTGTATCCTTACCAAGCAGATTTTCATATTGTCATACCAGATCCAGATGTCCTGGAGGCTGCCTGGGCCAAGGCTGAGCAGCTAATGAGTCAGGCGCATCTGTTTATCGAACGAAATAACTGGAAGAAGAAATACAAAACAAAACAAGTGGATATCAGGTCGTACACCAAAGCCATAATCAAGACGCACGGGGGGATTGTGGTGACCTGTAAAATTCGTGAAGATGGTGCAATTCGCGTTGAAGAGATGTTGGGAGTCCTGGGATTAACGCCTGAGAATCTGGGGAGCCCTATTCAACGTAAGTGTCTGCATTGGCGATTGAATTGATCATCCTGCGCGAGCCAGGAAAGCAGTCCTGAGACTGTACCCTGGGGAAAAGGAAAAAACAAATGGGACGAGAAATGTTAGTTAACGTGGCTGAGAGTGAAGAATGTCGCGTGGCAGTTGTAGAAAAAGGCGTCTTGGACGAACTCTATTTTGAACGTGCCAGTGTCGCCAGTCATGTGGGAAATATTTACAAGGGTAAGGTGGTGAATCTTGAAACTGGGATTCAAGCTGCCTTTGTGGATTTGGGGACCGGCAGGAACGGTTTCCTCCACATCAGTGATGTTCATCCTAGATATTTTCCGGGGGAAAAAAAGGATTGTGTGGAAAATGTGGGGCGTCGTCAGTCGCTGAAAGACCGGCCGCCAATACAGGATTGTCTTCGCAAGGGGCGTGACATTGTAGTGCAGGTGACCAAAGAAGGTCTCAAAACCAAAGGTCCAACCTTGAGTACATACGTGGCTCTCCCGGGTAAGTACCTGGTGATGATGCCGTCGATGAGAAAAAACGGTGTGAGCCACAAGATCGAAGATGAGGAAGAACGCAAACGCTTGCGTGAGATACTGGACGAGATCGAGACGCCCAAGGGCATAGGCTTCATTGTCCGAACTGCAGGTGAGGGATGTTCCAAGCGTGATATTCAAAACGATATTCGCTATTTAACGCGTTTGTGGAAGGCGATTCAGGAACGCATGGAAGGTGAAAAGGCCCCGTCTGAATTGTATCAGGAATCAGACCTGGTCATTCGGACTTTGAGAGATGTGTATAACAGCAAGATCAAAAACATTATTTGTGATTCAGAGCAGATGGTCAAAAAGATCAAAGACTTTTTGTCTCATGCCTACCCTCGACAACGGACCCGTATCACGCTCTACAGCAATGGCATTCCGTTGTTTCACAAATATAAGATTGAAGATGAAATTGAAAAGATCCAGGCTCGAACAGTTCAGCTCAAGGGTGGTGGGTCTATTGTGATAGAGCAAACTGAGGCTTTGGTGGCCATTGATGTCAACAGTGGCCGTCATCACAGCAGTGGTGAACTGAAAATTGAACAAACTGCGGTTGAGACCAATGTGGAAGCGGCTCAAGAAATTGCCCGCCAATTGCGTTTGCGGGATCTGGGTGGTTTGATTATCTGTGATTTTATTGACATGCGTCATCAGAAGAATCGCAAGGAAGTAGAGCGTGTTTTTAAGGCGGCCATTAAAGAGGATCGAGCACGGTCTAAAACGCTCAGTATCAGCCGGTTTGGTATCGTTGAGATGACGCGTCAGCGTATGCGTCCCTCGTTGCAGTCCAGCACGTATCTGGCGTGTCCTCATTGCGGGGGCAGTGGATTTGTCAAGAGTTATGAGTCGTTGGCCATTGAGATTATTCGTTTGCTCAATTTGTCGGTCACCAAAAAGCAGATTAAACGCATCGAGTTATCTGTGTCACCGGAGGTGGCTGATTATCTTCTCAATGATCGAAGGTCAACGATTGCCCAGATCGAACAGGTCAGCGATAAACGCATCGTGATTCATGCGATTCAGGAATACAGTGGTGGCAAACACGACTTGCTGTGTTACAATGAGCGTGGTAGTGTTGTAAAGCTATAGGTTGCATATTAAAAGGAGTTTCAATTGGCAACGTTTGACCTTGATTATGCCCGTGAGGTTGTTGAGGCAGAAGCTCAAGCCATTCATTCAATGCTCTCGGTGGTAAATGAGTCATTTGAAAAAGCCTGTGATTGGCTATTTCACTGTAAAGGCTCCTGTATCATGAGCGGCATTGGCAAGGCTGGCATTATTGGCCAGAAGATCAGTGCGACTCTGGCCTCCACAGGGACACCCAGCCATTTTCTCCATCCCGCAGAAGCCGTGCACGGGGACCTTGGGCGTTTACGCAAAGATGATATCGTGGTGGTCTTGAGTTATGGAGGTGAAACCGACGAAGTCACGCGGTTGATTAACCTGGTTAAGTCCCTTCAAATTCGACTGATTGCCATTACAAGCGACCTGGATTCTACGCTCAGCAAGCACAGTGATATCACCTTATGTATGGGCAAACTCCACGAGGCCTGCCCCTTGGGCGTGGCACCGAGTGTCTCAACGACCTGCATGCTTGCCTTGGGTGATGCTTTGGCTCTAACCTTGATGAAGGCCAGAGATTTTAGCACGGAGGATTATGTGCGATTTCATCCTGGCGGTTCATTGGGGGCCAAGCTGATGACTGTGGGGCAATCCATGATGTTCAGACCAGGCGAGGTGTTGCCTGTGGCCCAGGTTACAGATACCATTGTCAAGCTTTTGGCCAAGACGTCGCAAGTCAAGCGTCATGGTGCGGTCATGCTTGTGGACGATCAAGGGGCTTTGGCAGGGATTGTGACGGATGCCGATTTAAGGCGTTTGATGGCAGAGAAGGGTCAGGATGCCTTTGGCGTGAAGGCCAGCGACGTGATGACTGGCCAATGTAAGCGCATTTGTGTGGACGCTTTGGCTTGTGAGGCCACGGCATTGTTTCATAAATATCGTATTGATGAATTGCCGGTGGTTGATTCGAAGGATCATCCCGTGGGATTGATTGATGTTCAAGACATAGTCACCATCAAAGTCGTGGGTTGATAAAATATGAGAAAGAGCAGAACCATAGATTTTTCCTCAATTGACTGGTTAATTTTGGATGTGGACGGTGTCTTGACGAATGGTACGATTCTACTACGTGGTGACGGTTCCGAAAGTAAGCAATTTTATATCCAGGATGGTCACGGCATTAGACTATGGATGCGTGCCGGCGGTGATGTTACCCTGCTGAGTGGCAGGGCGTCCATGGCAACTCAGTGTCGCGCAGAGCAATTAAAAATCAAGCATGTGTTCCAGGACTGTCAACAGAAACTTCCGGTACTCAAGGAGTTTCTGGATCGCCTGCAGATCGATCCCGACCGTGTGGCCTATGTGGGTGACGATCTTCTGGATATTCCTGGGGTTCGTCATGTGGGCTTTGGGGTGGCTGTTTCTAATGCGGTGCAGGAATTAAAGGACCAGGCAGACTACATTACGACGCGTCCTGGCGGGCAGGGTGCTGTCCGTGAAGTGGTGGAGTATATACTCAAACGTGCGGGCAAGTGGGATGCCCTCATGGCACGCTATTTGGTCACATAATGTCGAGGGACTGACAATGCTTCTCAAACGTGCACTCATTGGGCTGGTCACATTTGGCCTGGCAGTAGGGGCTTTCTGTTTTTATAGCCAATACCAACGCACCCCCAATATTTCGAGGCACCCATTGGGTGGTTTCCATAACGCGTTCAAACAATCTGACGGTCTTGGAGGCCAGGGCAGCGAGGTTGTAGGCGTCCAAATCGACGATGTACGCAAATTTGATTTTGAAGACCGAGATGATGACTATCGAATTTATCAAAAATGGGGATTTGAGACAATACTACACAGAGGTCCGGGTGTCTTGCAGGTCGTCAATCCTTACCTGACGCTTTTTGAGAGTGATCTGACCTGTTATGTCAGGGCTGGCAGAGGGGTCTTTCGAATTGATGAGATCAACAGCAATACCTATCTTCGAGATGGCACGTTTTCTGCTGCCGTGCAAGTGCACATTTTGCCAAAGCCAGGCAGCGATATGGAAGAAGTTTTTATTGACCTCGATGACATTGTATTCCAGAGCAACAAGTCACAGTTTTCGTCCTCTGGACAGATATCGGTGCGGAGCCCGAGTATCCAATTGAGTGGGCGGGGTGTTGATTTTGTCTACAACAAACAGCTAAAAAGCATTCAATACTTCAGAATGGTGGCTCTGGATTATCTGCGAGTACGTACAACTCGTGAGGGGGGCTTGTTTAGCTTTGACAAGGAAGAGAGTCCCTCCTCTGAGAGTTCTGATGTGCCCGATGCCAATGGGGTCATGACTGCAGTAGCGGATGTAAACGTCTCACCTGAACCTGAGCTGCAGAGGCCTATCTACACCTGCCTGCTTAAGGATAATGTGGTCATTCGAACCCCCAAACAGAAGATTCATTCACTGAGCCACATTGCCCTGACAGATATTCTCTGGCCCAAGAGTTCTTTTGGTCGTACAGGGGCTAATTCGGTGGATCCCAACGTTACTCTGTCTTCTGTTGTTGATGTAAATGACCCCACTGAAACCGATCCCAATAGCTTGGTGACGGTTGCTGTGCTGCCCGAAGCAGATATGTTAGACTTTATTATTACCTGCGATCGAGGCATTCTCGTCACACCGGCAGATAGCCACTGGACACCAGAGTCAGAAGGCCTGACTGAGCCAGACATTGATGATGTGGTGGACGTGAATATGCCGAGTTTTGAGGAAGACGTGATTGATGAAGGCATTTTTCTTGCTCAAGATATAGTGTATAATGTTCAGACCAAAGATGCCAGGGCTGAAGGTCCGGTCGAGTTGACGTTTTATGCCTCTGACACCAATGAGATGGAGACTCAGGGCCATTTAATCCCCATCAATGTGACAGCACGCAAATACGGCCAATTTGATGCCAACGACAACAGTATTGTGTTTACTGATCAGTGCGAGTGTCTCCTGCAGAAGCGTGAACCCAATAATGTTGTTGAGGAATATCGTCTGGAAGCGCCCAAGATTCGAATGGAATTTGTCGATGACAAGGAGGGGCAGGCCATTGCTGCAACTCAGGACCTCAAGCACATTGAAGCTGTGGGCGGCGGCGTAACCCTGGGGATATTTACGCGTGTCAGTGATGCCAATTCTCTGTCTGGACCATTCCAGACGGCTGTTGGAGAACTCTTGGCAGGGGCGGAAATGATCTGCCAGAGCTTTGAATGTGATCCCAACAAGGGCCACGAGATCTTTACAGCTACGGGGCCGGGCACTATCATTCTCAATAACGCCAAGGCCGTTTTGGGGGGGGCATCCGAAAAGAAAAAAGAGCCTTATTATGCCGCGTTACAGGGGTTTGAAACCATGGCCTATTATGTGGCAGACAATAAGATTGTGGCTGACACCCATGATCCCAATGTGCCATTGCAGTTTCAGTACGTGCCAGTGACAAATGATCCCAATGCCTCTGATATGGAAGGCCAGGCCAACCATATAGAAATTCACCTTGTGAAAACCAAGGCAGGTCAGACTGAGATGAGTACACTGAGAGCCACAGGTAACGTGTCTGTGACCCATGGTCAGCACCAGTTCACAGGTGGCGAACTGTACTACAGCCACAAAACCATGGCACTCATGATACGTTCAGGTAAAGACGGTCAGACCTGTACTATTGACGGTATGCCTTTACCTGGCATTGACTATAATCTTACTACGGGTCAGTTAGACACGTCGCTCACAAATCTGTCCGTGTTTCCTTTCAACTAAGGGTGTGAAATCTTGATGTGAGGCGTTTGGCTTGAATCAGTGAGTTCATGCCCTCATCTTTAAAGACCAGTTCTATGTGGCAGAATCCTGCAGCTCTCAAGTCTTCACTGTACTCTTCCAAGGTGAAGGTGTTTCCCGCCTCAGTGCAAGCCAGCATGTTCACTGCAAAGAGGGCACCTGCCACTGGAAAGGTGCGGTTTGACGCCATCACAATGTCTCGTATGATCAGTGTGCCGTGGGGTTCAAGCGATGAAAAAATACGGGCAAACAAGGCTCGATTCTGCGATCGGGAGTTCTGGTGGGTAATGGCACTGAGCCAGGCCAGATCTATGGTTGTTGGCAGGGCATCGATGTTGTAATCTCCCGAGACCAACTGGACACGATCGATCATATGACACTCGGTGAGATGCTTTTGTGCCAAAGGGATCACCTGAGGGAGATCGAAAAGAGTGGCTTTGGCACGAGGGTTGGCCGTTAGAAACGCCGTTGTCCAGTTGCCACTGGCACCGCCAATATCCAGGAGGTGTTTAATTTGTAGGTTCTGGAGCCGTGCCACGGTTTGGGGGACTTGATCCCTTGTAAAGATCTGCATGGCTTGGATAAAGGACTCAGTGTCCCCATGGCTGCCACGGATGCTGGGGGGACGGTCATAGGGTTGGCCTGTTTTGATGGTGTGTGGCAGCTGACTCCAACTGCGAAGGCAATTAGAAAGATGTTGTATGCCAGGCAGAATAGAGGTGTCTGACTGGTGGGACAAGAGCGATTTGACAGGCTTTGTAATGCTGTAGCCAGTCTCTTGTTTTTTGATCAAGTTCAGGGCTGTCAGGGCATCCAGAAGAATGCGCAAGCCGCGTGGGTCTGCCTTGATGGCTTGGGCCAAAACAGAGACTCGTTTGGGTGCCTGATTCAGATGAGAAAACAGGTCCAAATCAGCTGCCGCAGCCACCAGGCAAGCCGGTTGAAATCCTCGAAGGAGTTCGAGTAATCTATCTTGTGTCCAGGATGTTGTCATCTTGTGTTTCCTTTGGTGATAGCGACCAGAATTTTGCTGCTATTCTATTTGGGTTACTCCTATTGAGCAAGGCGTTCTAATCTGCTTTTTTTGACTGTTGGAGCAAGGATTGGTCGACAAATCAAATAGCACCCAAAAATGGTGATGTTGACCTGATTAATCGTGAGAACTATCGTGGATTTGTGGGAGTGTATATGAGTCGTTTTTCCAGTGCTTTTACCGTGTCTCTGACCTTGTTGGCGTTGTCAAATCAGCAGGCTATGGCCCAAACTCGGGATCGATCCCAAATATTCGTATGATGAGGCCGTGGCGCTCGTGTTGGATGCGATCAAACCCTTGGGCAATGAGTATGTGTTTGTGGCCAAGCAAGGCATGGCGAACCGTTGGATACCCATTGGTGGTCAGGTGCGGCACAATGCCCTGCGTGCCAGGTTGCTGTATGGATTGCAGAGACGTGTGGATGCGAAGGATGGACTGGATATTCACTATCTGATGGTGTTATCGACATTGACGACTGAGCGTGAAATGGCCCGTGCCAAACATCTTTGGAAAAGTCTGATTACTGATGAAACGCGGGCAAACTTCACTGTGGACACCGTGCTTAGCGATGATGTGGCCCATGCAATTTTTCAAGCCTCTGCTGACATGGATTTGCTGGTTCTGGGATTGAACAAATCTGATCCCAAAAAGCGTGTATTCGGGCGTTTGGCAACAAAGGTGGTACAAAAAGTTCGATGTGCCGTGGTTGTAATTGGTCAGCGAGGGGTGTTACCTCTCGGATCTTTTCGCAAATTCCTCTCATGTTTTTGGCACTGGATAGCCGTTTTAATGGATATTATAGGATCACTCTCGTTGTATTGCACCTTGTGTTCGCTTTGCAGAAGAAAGGATTACCTATGGATATGCTACACTTCGCCTTAGAGCAAGAAATTCAGGTTGAGGCGTATTATCGTCAACTGGCTCTTATTTCACAAAGCAAGGCGGTTAAAGAGGTGTTCCTGAACATGGCTGACGCTGAGCACTCCCATGTCCTGGTGTTGCGGGAGTATCAGCAGTCTCAAAATGTGTCAACTTCATCGTATGAATATGTTGACTGTTGCCATTGGATCAGAGTTCTGGAAGCGGGTCCACCGGAAGAGTTTTTTGAAGCTGCCATGGAATTGTACGAAGTTGCCAGAGACGTGAAATGGCAAGAGGAGGAATTCTATGTGAATGCGTCGGAGCAAACGGACATTCCTTTGGAGAAGATGCTCTTCAATGGCCTTCGCAAGGACGAAAACAGGGGGGCCGTGTTGATTGACAGGCTCTGCTATTCAATGCTCAAGGATGCTTCCTCTGAACTTGCCACAGCCTAGAATACGATTACAAGTAATAACTGAAGTTTTGCAAACTTTAAGTTTTCAGTTTTCAGTAGGCAGTGTGAAAAACGTGGTTTTCTAAAAACTAAAAACCAAAAACTATACACTACAGGGCTTTTTGAAAAAGTCCTGTTATAATACAAAAGGCCCTGTTCTTTGATTCAAAGAACAGGGCCTTTTGCTTCTGTATGTCAGGCCTAGAGGTCTTGAGGCTTGAGCGTACTGCGACGATTTGCAGTTGTTCTCTCTGTGGCTTCGTCCAGAAGAGCGTAAATCTTGGCATTAATGGCGTCCAGAGAATCTGAAGCGGTCATCAGGCCTTTGCTCTTGACATAAGCTTTGACTTTGCTAGCAACGATCAACGCTTCCTTGGCTGCGGCTTGTTTCTTTGCTGCAGGCTTCTTTGCGGCTTTCTTCTTTGCCATTCTTGAGTCCTCCATGTGACAAAAATAAGTTAACGTCCGATATATACTCTACTTCGGCTATTAGGACGTAATTCCATTAACAATGTTGCTATTTACAGTAAAATTATCAATAATTCCATGATAAAACTCGATTATCCTGTAGTTTTGGCGATTATTTGCAGAAATTTGCATGTTTTTACGAATTGTATGTCTAAAACGCTATCCAAACACCCTTTTGAACTGTTCTGTAATGTCTGGGTGTTCGCAGAGTGTTTGCCCGATTAACACGGCTGTGGCCCCTGAGTTTTTGAGTAACTCAACATGGTCTTTGGTCTTAATACCACTCTCAGCGACCAGGCCCTCGGGTTTATCCAGCAGACTGGCCAGACGTCCCGTGGTGTTGAGGTCGACCTGCATCGTAGAAAGGTTTCTATTGTTGATCCCGAGTACCGTGTATCCGGCTTTCGGAAAACCTATCAGGCTTCGCACGTCCATGAGAACGTCCGCGTCGTGAACTTCAAGCAGGATTGACAGGCTCAATTCACTGGCCAGGATCATGAGGTCGCTCAACTCGCCTACCGGCAGGGCATCGGCGATGAGGAGGATTGCGTCTGCACCGGCAGCTCGGGTTTCGTACAGCTGGTACGGATCAACAATGAACTCCTTGCGCATCACAGGCAGATCCACAGCATGTTTGACGGCCGTGAGATATTCCAGCTTGCCTTGAAAATATTTCTCGTCAGTCAATACACTGATGGCATCCGCACCGCAGGCTGCATAGGTCAAAGCAATGGTGACCGGATCAAAGTCCGCCCGAATCACGCCTGCAGACGGCGAGGCCTTTTTGACCTCAGCAATCACATTGATGCCTCTGGGATTGTTTTTTGTGACAGCCTTATAAAAATTGCGACATTTGGGCATGCCATCAATCATGACCTTGAGTTGCTCAACCGGGACTTTCGTTTTTTGCTGCTGTACCTTTGTCCGTTTATGGGCAATGATTTCATCCAGAATATTTGCCAAGGGTTGACTCCAGTACTATGCCGGTTTATTGGATGCCTGGACAAAGGCCATGCGGAGTTGCTGTAGTGTTTCGTCCAGGAGCTTGTGTTCTTCAGCTGACAAGTTGTTCTGAGTTTTCTCTTGAAGGATACCCAGGAGGTCAACATTGTACTTTGCCATCTTCAGGTCTTGAACGGGTTTCTCATTTTCGTGGGTTCGAATCAAACCCATGGCGTAAAAGGCTTGTGTGCCCAGCATGCTCACCAAACTGGAAAAATCGGCAGGGGGTACTGTGCCCGGAGATCCAGCGGCTTGGGGCTGTTCTTCTTGCTGCTTTTCCTTTTCAAGCAAGACCTCCTTTTCCTTCTGAGCTTCCTGTTTCCAATCATCATCAATAATCAGTTTTTTGCCCTGATTGTCAGCCATATTGCTGTCTCCTGAATCAAAAATATCTACCGACTGTAGTGTTTTCTTGCACGATCCAGATCACGACGTTGGTCACGATCTGCAATGGTTTGTCTCTTGTCATACTGTCGCTTGCCCTTGGCCAGGGCCACGGAGACCTTGGCCAGGCCACGATCATTGAAGTAGATCTTGAGCGGCACAAAGGTAAAGCCACGTTGCTCCAGTTTAATCTGTATTTTTCGGATTTGGGCCTTGTGCAGTAATAGCTTGCGTGAGCGAGTGGGCTCATGATTGTAGATGCCCGCTTGATCGTATGTGGCGATTTTTGCGCCGACCAGCCAGACCTCGTCTTTTTGGATTCTTGCGTATGAGCCATCCAGGTCTGCATGGCCCAAACGTAGTGATTTGACCTCACTGCCAGTCAGTGACAGACCAGCCTCAAACTTATCAATGATCTCAAAATTGCGAAAGGCCTTTTTGTTAGACGCCACAGACCTTGATTTTTTCTTGTCTTTTTCAGTCTTTGCCATGGCTGCATCATAGCCGTAAAGCAGGCTTAAATCAAGATCCTGGGCTTCTCAGTAAAATATTTTAAAAAAGGGCTTGCCAAAAGGGGGTATTGTGTCTTAGTGTATTACTATGATAATACACTACTCAAGGAGTATCTTGAATGTTGTTGGACATTGATCATCACAGTGGTGTGCCGATTTATCGTCAGGTGGTGGATCAGGTGCGAGACCAGATTATGGCTGGGCGGTTGGACGAAGGGGATCAGCTGATGTCCGTACGTGAGGCGTCTGCCATGTTGCGAGTCAATCCGATGACTGTGAGTAAGGCTTATTCCGCGATGGAAGCAGAAGGTCTCCTCGAACGAAGACGAGGGATTGGTCTGTTTGTGGCCAAAATTCAATCGCGAACAAAGGCCAAGTCCAAAGAGGTGGCCATGGAAGCCATCCTGGCCAAGGCCGTGGCCACCGCAGTTCAGTATGGTGTGACACCTGACCAGATGTGCGACATGATCAAAACATTGTATTCAAACCATCAGTCTGGAGAGTAAGGAGCAACACAATGAGCGAATCCAAAGCGATTGTAGAAATCAGGGGGTTGACCAAACAGTTTAAAAAGAAGGTGGCAGTCGAGGCTGTGGATTGGGATATCATGCCCAATCGCATCATAGGCCTGCTCGGTGCCAATGGCGCAGGCAAGAGCACCCTCATTCGTCATATCATTGGTCTGTACCTGCCGACATTAGGGACCTGCACGACCTTTGGCTGCGATGCAGCCAAGCTTGGGCCTGAGCACATGGTACGCATTGGCTATGTACATCAGGAAGGCGCCTTGCTGGATTGGATGACGGCAGGTCAATTGATCCGCTATGTGGCAGCCTACTATCCCAACTGGAACCAGGATCTGGAAGCACGCTACATTGCAGACTTTGACATTGATTTGAAAGACCGTGTAAAAACCTTGTCTCCTGGCCAACGTCAGAAACTGGCCATCCTCCTGGCCATTGGCCATGAACCCGAACTACTGATTTTAGACGAGCCAGCATCTGGCCTTGACCCTCTGGCCCGTTCCCAGTTTTTAGACTGGCTCCTTCAGATCATCCAACAGCCGGGCCGCACCATCTTAATCTCCTCGCATATACTCAGTGACGTGGAAAAAGTGATCGACCATGTGACCATCATGAATGGAGCTCATTTGGTGACAGACTGTTCGTTGGACAATCTGCGTGAATCCTACTGTCGTGTACGATTGGCGAGCCTCAACGGCCCTCTACCGGAACGCCTGCCCTTTGATCGGATTGTGAGTGTCACACAGGAAGGGGCTCAGGCCGTGGTCACGCTCAAGAATACGTCTGCTGAGACCATCCATGAAAAGGCCAAGGCCCTGAAGTGTGACGTTCAGATTCAACCTCTGTGCCTGGAAGACCTGTACAAGATGGAAGTGGTTTAATCTGAAAATCTGGAGATGTATCATGACACCGTTCACTGCTAATCTCAAACATTTCTACCAGCGTCGAGGCCTGTGTGTGTTTTATCTCTTTCTCTTGTTTTGGGTTCTGGGGCCTTTGAGGTCAGACTTTCATCACATATCTATAGAATTGGGCAGGGGATGGTTTCTTTTGCCTATGATCTTGATGTATGTGATCGGTATTTTCGTGGGTATTGTTGTGGTGGATGTGTGGCGAAAGCCCCTGACCTTTTGTTTGCCAGGTCATCATACCGTTACATTTCGTTTGCTATGTGGTATGAGTGGTTTGTGGGGTTTCCTGAGTCTATTAATGTTGCGGTGGTATCCTGCCACGGCTTCTCGTCATGTGGCCGTATTTGCTGTGGTGTTTTTGAGTCTTAATATAATGGCCTATTGGCTGGGCGTAAGTGCCATGGGGCCCATTAAGCAGGCTCGATGGATGGGGTTCATTCCCATAGTTTTTATCTATTCCAGTTTTATGGGGCTGCCTGCTGCTGTGGAGAGGCTCATGCTTGATCCATGGGGAATGGTGTTGTTGAGCGTGGGCAGTTGGGCGGTCACGGCTTGGATTGTCAACCAAGTGTACAACAGGCAGGTGGTCAGAGATGTCTGGCAGCGAGCAGAGTTTATGGTCAAGGGTATGGTCAAGGGGCAGCACAATGACAAAGACTCTCACCTTGCGGATGTTTTGCATCAATGGTTTTGTCAAAAGATGGCACACCAAAGCGGGGGCATCTCTGGGCAGTTTTGGGCTGTGTGGTATTTAACTGTAGGACGTTTTGCAGTGAGGTGGAAGATCTTTGTGGGAACAAGTCTTTTGCTTGTCTTGGTCATGGGGTATGTGAATTTTGATACCTGTTTCTTTCTTTTTGTTTTCATGGGTACGATATTTTTCCCCATGATGGAGAAGGATTATTCTTTTATAAAAACAACTGGTCGAATGCAGCGATTCAAAGGCTTGATTATGGGAGGGGGCATCATGCAGGGGCTTGTGATCGTCATACTGCTTGGTTATGTTTTGTTGTCACATGCCTTGTCTTTGTGTATACCTGACGTGACGATTCAGGGGCAATCTTACAGTTTCAGTGTATTGTATTGGCCTAGGTTGATGTTGTCCATCTTGTTGATGCCAGCACTTTTGGGACTGGGGTCTCTGTTTCAGCTATACGCGGGTCTGCATTTTAGGGTGAGCATGATTGGTATGTGTTTCTTGGCTGTTTGTCTACACATATTTATGATATCAGCGGATTCTACGCATTTTGGCCTGGGTCTCTATATACTCCTGGCTGTGTGTTGCTGGGGCGTATTTCTGGCATGTACCCATTGGCATTGCTTTAAGCAGGATCACTGATCATAATCACTCAGGAGGCGATACATGGGTTTAACCCTGATAAATCTTAAAGTAATTTGGCAGCGTGAAGGCACGAAGCTGGGGATTGTGTATGTGCTGATCCTGGCCTTGGTGTTGGTCACCTGGGCATGGCAAGAGCCTATTACCTTTTCTCTGGTATGTAATCATGGGCAGGGTCGCAGGCACATCTATGCTGGTGGGTGTGGCGATTCTTACCAATGGATTTTCTCTGTTTTGTCTTTGGCTCGCTTGCTGCAAGCGAGACCTGGAATGCGCATCCATGATTAAATATGCTGCACCCGGCGAATAGTCTACAAGTCGCAGTCTATCACATGTGGGTGTTTGTTGAGCGGGCATGTCTTACATTTTGGCTTGGGCTTACAGAAATTTTTGCCAATTCGAACGATGAGGGCGTGGTACTCGTTGAAGAGTTGCGTATCCTGGGGCAGGTTGGACTGAAAGAGGTCTTGGAGTTCATGGTAGTCGAATGGAGGTTCGATCAGGCCGTGACGTGTGGCCATTCGGGCGGTGTAGGTGTCGACCACGAAGATGGGGCGATTTAAGGCATAGAGAAGGATAGAGTCGGCTGTTTCAGGGCCAATGCCATTGATCGAAAGGAGATCTTCGCGTAGTGCGAACGTGTTGTGGCTGGTAAGATTCTCAAGTTGTCCATCGGAGTTTTCTATGAGCCAGGACAGGAAGTTTTTTAAGCGTTTTGTTTTGACCCGATAATATCCTGCAGGGCGGATCAAATCTTCAAGTTCTTCTGTGGTGATGCTGTGCAAGCGGTGTGGGTCAAGGGCTTTGGCATGCTTTATATTATTAATGGCTTTTTCGACATTGGTCCAATTGGTGTTTTGCGTGAGGATGGCGCCCACGGCAATTTCGAAGGCCGTGTCACCTGGCCACCAGTGTTGTGGTCCGTATTGTTTGGATAGCTGATTGTATATGTGTGCGAGTGTATCTTGGGTTGTCATGAATCATCTTGCTCCTATAATTCTTGGCTATTGTAATTTGATAGCGGGTAAAGTAAACTCAAAACCTTCATTTTAATGGACTGTCACGAGGCATCTGATCTGAAGCAAAACTATGGCACGTAGTGATACCAAGCAAAACCTGAATTATGGCACAAGCCAGCTCCTAAACTTGACACGCGATTCCTATCTGGAACGTACGAGTCGTCCTTTCTATGCCATAGCATTTTTGTTGCCATTTATTTTGTTCTACGAGATTGGTACATTCCTGATTAATACAGATGAGTTGAATCGTTCTCAAGTCAGAGTAGTGACGTTTTTTTGGCTGCAAGAGTGGTTAAAGCTCTTGGGATACAGTGGCAAACTTGCGTGGGTGGCACCACCTTTGGTTGTGGTGCTTATTTTGCTTGGGCTTCAAGTAGCCTCGCGTAAGCAGTGGTACTTTCAGTTTTCTGATGTGATTCCCATGGTGGTGGAATGCATTTTTTTGGCTGTGCCATTAATTGTGCTGAGCTTGTTTATTAATAATCCTGCTGTGGCAACGCAACCTGCATCAGAGGTCGGGGCCTTCATTGGGCAAGTAAGTGGGTTCTTTGTATCTGGATTGCAGGCCAGTTCAGGTGGGGAGTCGTCGCTTCTCGCCAATATTGTGACTGGGATTGGGGCTGGCATTTATGAAGAGCTGGTCTTTCGATTGATCCTTATCTGTGTGTTAATGATGGTATTTCAGGACCTTCTGGGGATTAGTCACAAAAGAGCCATTATTGGTGCTGTTATTGTGTCTGCGGCCTTGTTCAGTGCACATCATCATGTGGTCTTTATAAACGGCCGTTTCACTCAAAGCTCAAAGTTTTGTATGGAGGCTTTTGCCTTCAGGACTGCGGCTGGAGTTTACTTTGCAGCGTTGTTCGCGGTACGAGGATTTGGCATTACTGCTGGTACACACGCGTTTTATGATATTATCGCTACCTTGCTCAATGCACTATTCTTTCACGCCTAGAAGGCTTTCTTTGCAACTTAAGCTTTTTCTTAAGAGATTTTAGAGAAATCTAAAAAAAAGTTTGCCATATCTCCAGCCCATTACTTCTTTAGAAGTCATAATTTGTGTAACAATCGTCCCATAAGTGGTTTAATACATGTTTTCAGGGCTGATAAACCCCTTGAGTGCTTAGGCACGGCTTTGATATAATGCTTCCATATCAAGTAATACTACTTTTGAGGTTATGGCTTATGGATTTACCACAAATCAATGTGGCAATTGATCAATTGACTTTCAGTCTTTTTCAGCGACCGTTGCATCCCGAGCTTTTTCAGATTTATGCCAATCGTCAAGTTAAGACTGAGAGCTATGAAGCATCGATCTGGGTGACAGGTTGTACGTATGTGCTTAGCGTGTTTAGTGCTGACATGTGTCTTACTGAAGTGGTGAGTACGCCGAAGCAGCCTTTGCCTGCACGCGGTCTGCTAGAACGTTTTCATTTTCAAGGCCCCAGAACGCATAAGTGCACACTGAGTCGCGGTGTGAGTTATATGACTGATTTCCAGGTAGAAAAAATGAGTCCAAATCTGTACAAGCAGAGTCGGGCTGATTTGGAACGTTTTTCTCACAACCGGGGTGTGTTTGTGAAGTTTCCGGAAATGGAAATTGGCGAGTTACAACCATTCTGTTATGTCGATTTTGAAGCAAGACGTACTGAACTGCATGTTCATACTTTTGCAGCCTATCCTGATCAGGTAACTATGATTAAAACTCAGTCCCTGTTTGATTTTCAGAAATGACAAAGACTGCCCAAACAAGACAAAAGCCGGTTTCAGAATCCTTCTGGAACCGGCATTTTTTTTGAGGCCTGCCAAAGGCTTTGTACTCAAGACTGAGCAAGCCCTAAGCCTCACACTCCTACCTTCTTCTTACTTGGCATCCTACCGTTTATTAGCTTTTAGCTTTCATTTGACTCTTAGCTCACTACATGATATTGGACGTTTTGTTTGAGTACTTCCATCTTGGTATTGATTTCCTCTGCCATGCGGCTGTTGGGAAATTCTTCAATGATTTTCTCCCCAACTCCCAGGGCGGCATTCCAATCCTTGTCTGACACTGCCATGGAGAACTGGACGCCAAGGATATGAAGTTTGTTTCTGAATACATCCTTGGCGGCCTCTTGCAGGGCAAGGGCTTCGTTGGGCGTGAGATAGGCATCCAATTCCTTGAGTATCTTAAGCCCTTTGTCTGTGTCTTCTCGCTTGACCGTCTCATCCCATGCAGAGAGCAACTTTCGTTTGTGTTGTTCTTTACAGGTATGCAGATGTCCTCGCAAGCTCAAGGCCCGATCCGAATTTGGGTAGGCCTTGATCAGGCCTTCAATGCGCACACTGGCCTTACTCCATTGATATTCGGTGAGAAGGGCCTCGATTTGTTGGATGTATTCTTCAATACGGTCGTGGCGTGAGGCTTTTTGCTTGAGCTCGGCAATTTTTCGAAGATCTGTGGCCAGATCGCTATGTTCGTGATGCTGAGCGATTTCGTCAATCAATTCATCGGCAGATTCAAAATCGAGTTGATCCAGCTTTCGTAGCACGGCTTCCTTTAGGGATTCACGTTCTGTGTCACGAAAAGCAATCGCCTTGGTGCTTTCGCTGAGACGTGAGCTCTGGCTGATCTCTGACAGCCCCTCTGTGATTTTGGCCAGCGCATGAGCCACTTCTTCAAGCTTGGTGCTGTTTTCTTTGAGTGTGTCGATAATGCTGGAAATTCTCCAGATCAGGACCAAAACAGCAACCAGGCCAAGTACAGTACCTAAAAACATCATGGTGGGCGACATAGAAGTACCTCCTGATTCTTGTGAAATACGTGGAGATGTACTGAGTGCCACTACTGAGATGACCACAGCACAGATCACCACAATATGCCACTTATACCGTCGAAGGAAGGAATCTTGTGTCGGGTCCATATGGCACCTCGTGACCAAGAAAATAACATTCAGATACTGTTCGAATACACATAGTATAGCAGTCTGAGGTCCGAAAAGTCAACAGCCATTTTGGTGAGTGTGGCAGGGGATGAGGGGCTGGAGCTTAGGGATGAGGGCTGAAACTAGAAACCTGAGGCATGGATTTCAGGTTTCTAGTCTCAGGTTTCAGCCCTTTTCCTGCCACTAGTATTCGGCCTGGAACATGCCATTCAACCCGGATGGGCCAAAGCTTAGCAGGGGGACCGATGTGTCTTGCGGTTTTGATGGCGCAGGGCGTTTGGGGGCTGATTGGGCCAGGAGCTGGAGATTCTCCACGAGTCTTCGAATCAAGTCGCGTTCTGTGGGAGGAAGCTGAGCAATGGAGCGAAAGAGCTGAGTCTGAGTGGCTTGATCCGATTTTTTCTGAGGCGTACTATCACACTTGTTGATCAAGGAATTGGTGCTAAAATGGACTTTTTGTAGGGCCATGAGCCGTCCTTTCAAAAATGAAACGTTTTCAAACAGGCGGGCTTGGGTTTGACTTGCCTTTTCAACAGAGGTCGGTTCCACCCTTGGAACACGGCATTATCATAACGATTGGTTGGGGAATGTCAAGTGGACTATGGTTTTATGACCATAAAAATTATAAGTGACGGCTTGAAGCGTCCCCGTAGAGGCTGCAGCTCCTGAATTGTGAATCAGTTTTTTGCCCTTTACACCTATTCAAATACAACATCCTTGCCTTCAAATACGGGGCCGTCTTGGCAACACATCTTGTAAATGGTGTTCTCTGGATTGTCTTTCTGGCAGGGGCAGGCTGGTCTGAGCTCCACGGCACAACCCTGGCACAGGTTGATGCCGCAGGCCATACGGCGTTCCATGCTGATCTGTGAATCAATATCGTGATCAATGCCAATTTGTGCTATGGCTTTGAGCATGGGTTCTGGGCCGCAAGCATAGAGGATGATATTCTCTCTGGGCGAATCGTGTTGTGCAAGCCATTCGATCAGGGGGCCTGTGACCAAGCCATGGTGGCCATAGGAGCCATCATCTGTGGCAAGATGGATGTCTATGGGCGTGGCCAGATTGGATAGTTCGGGGAGGATCACAGCTTGGTTGTCCTGCTGCCACTCAAAGGGCAAGTCCTTCAGGCTGCGTGATCCTGTAAACAGGGTCAGGTTGGGGCACGCACCGTGCTGGGCCAATGTACAGGCAAGATGCTGGATAGGCGGAGCACCCACGCCGCCTGCGATCATTAAGGCCGTGGTTTTGCCTTCGGGCATCCAGAAGCCACGTCCCAACGGTCCCATGACCTGGAGTATGTCGCTGGGTCTGCATGAGGTCAGCCGTAAGGTTGCTGGCCCTATGGCAGCATAAATGATTTCAATGGTGGCTTGATCTGGCCCCGTTCGTAATGCGCAAATACTGAAGGGTCTTCGCAGAAGAATCTGGCGTACCATGGCATCTTCAAGATGGGGCGGAACTAAAGCAGGATCTGGCATGGCTGTCGAGGTGATATCGATTTCGACAAACTGCCCGGGCATGAAGCCCGAAAAGACGCTTGCACCCTCGCCAGAGAAGGCAAGTCCCAGGCGATAATAGCTTGGCCCCATAGGGCGATTGAAAGTGACAACAGCAGGATAGTCACCTTTGGTTTTGAGTGTGGACACTTAGAGTGCTCCTTCAAAAACTTTGACGCCATCCACAACCTTGCAGATATGGACTGCGTATTGTGCGGCATAATCGGGCCGACTTCTGGGATAGGCTGCGTCGACTACCTTCTTGACGGCCTCCACAGCGTCGGCTCTGACCAAAGCGCCAGAGGCCCCTTTGTCACCACCACCGAGCATGCGTTCCCCCAGTACCCCGTCCACGGTTCGCACAATATCACACATGCTTTCCAGTTCAGGGCCGGAGATTTTGTAGTCGTCACGCAGACCTAAACCATCGGTACGGAAGATGTTGCCCACGGTTTCGATGTCGCCGGCTTTCCAGGCATCAAGCATCTGGTAAAATCGCTTTTGAGCCCCGTAGATGTAGGTCAACCGATCGCAAAGGTCTGGGTATTGTTCACCGAACTGATCCAGGATCTTCTGATACAAGACGTCCTCCTGGATGTCGGCCAGGCAGGTGATCTTGTAGTCATGTTTTTTTAGTATATCGACCAGTTCCTCACATTGGGCACGGCGGATTTTGTAGGAGGATTTTTCCAAACCAGGTCTGACTGTGCCTGTGTCCAAGCCCACAATACGGAAGTCTGTGGCACCTGTACCCAAGGGGACATATTTGATCGAACGATCCTTGGGATTGTAGTGCGTGCCCATCCCTTTCTTGGCAAAGTAGATCATAATCTGATCAAGTTGGCCGCAGGGTGAGCCTATGTAGTCGTTTTCCACGGCTTGGGCAAGGTCAATGACTTTCATGTCCCCCACCTGGCTGATGTCATGGCCGTTAACTTCCAGCATCGTGGCAATAAGATTGATGGTCAGGGAGGCGGAACGACTCATTCCACCGCCTGGGATATTCCCGTAGAGCACGGCGTCGAATCCGCTCTGGAGTGCGAAGCCGTCACGCGTAAGTATATAGTCTACACCATAGGGGAAACGGGCCCAGGTATCTGCATTTTCTGCAGCTTGGGGATCAGGAATCTTGCCGCTCTTGAAACTTACGATCCCGTCGCCCGGGAAGTTGGCACTGTACAGACGGGTTCGGTGGGTGCCATTGGGCTTGTATGCCATCCAGATGAATCGGTCTGTGCCCACGCCAAACAGCTCTGTGCCATTGTAGTCACCATGCTCCACGCCCAGGCAGAAACGGCTGGACGTGCGGCGAACCTTACCGCCTTCTATATCCAACCCTTGAGCCTTAGCTTGTTCGGCCAAGGCATCAAAGGCTTGTTGATCAGTTGAAATATTCATCATTAAAATGAATCTCCTTTTGTCGACTACCAGAAGATAACGTACAGGACCAGTGTCAGGGCGATAACCACCATGCCGAATATTTTGGTGCCCTTATCTGTTCTCATGTCCATTTTTGCGTTCACTGGCAGAACCACGGGTTCCGCCAGGGGTTTGATGAGTGTCATCACAGTGAGTACTGCCAGAATCACGCCAAAGCAGATGGCCATACGATTGAGGAAGGCAATTTGCGGCATAAAGTACTTCAGTGATCCGTACAGGATGGGATTCAGGATCAGGCCCACAGTGCCCACGCTGCGCGGTGCTTTGTGTACCAATACACCAAAGATGAAGATGGACAGGATGCCCGGACTGATAAAGCCCTGGAACTCCTGGATAAAGGTGAAGATGCCGCCAAATTTGGGACTGCCCAGCTTCGGCGCGATGAACATGGCAATGAGCACAAAGGCGACGACGCATACGCGACCCACTGTGATGAGCTCGGATTGCTTGACCTCACCCTGTCTGGATCGATACTTGCCATAGATGTCCATGGCGAAGATCGTGGACGCGGAATTCAACATGGAGGCCAGGGAACTGACCACCGCGCCGAAAATGGCGGCCAGTACAAAGCCCATCAGTCCCCAACCGGGGGGCAGGAGCTTCTTGAGGAGTGTGGGAAAGGCGGCGTCATAGTCATAGCCGATCAGGCTGGCGCTACTGAAGGCGAGTTCGGCTTCTTCAGCGGCACTGATAATGGTGCTGTTTTGCACCACCATTTTGGCGGGCGTATTGGCATCTGCCGGAATAAACTCTACATTGGCCTTAGAGGCGTTTTGTTTCAGAATCGCAAGGGCCAGTTCGGGCTCCACTTCTGCGAATTGTTCATTGAACGGGAAGATCTTGTCTTCACCTGCTTTGAACTCTTCAATGGCATCGACATTCTTGATTTGGGCCTGGGCTCTGAGGTCTGTGTTATAGAGATTGAAAGCCAGGATACCTGGAATGACCACGACAAATGGGATGATGAGCTTCAAAAGGGCGGCAAAGACCACACCACGCTGACCTTCGGCCAGAGATTTGGAGCCCAGAGTTCGCTGTGTGATGTACTGGTTCAAACCCCAGTAGAAGAAGTTAGGGATCCAGAGACCCACGACCAAGGCTGGCCAGGGGATTTCGGGATCATTGGCCGGGCGGACCATATGCAGCTTACCGGCTGGCAGGGCCGCCTTGTTCAGTTCAATCAATCGAGTAATCGGGCCGCCGTTGGTCAGGGTGTCGATGCTCACATCCGGGTTTGCCGCGGTTTGTGCAAGCACAGCAGGATCTGCCTGGCCCAACGCTCTAAAAGTAAGATAGGCAATGATGCCGCCACCGATGATCAGAGCGGAGCCCTGGATCAGGTCGGCCCAGGCACAGGCCTTGAGGCCACCGGCAAAGACATAGCCTGCGGCAAGCAGGCCAATGATCCAGCACCCGACGGTGATATTTCCCAGGTCCAGCCCCAGGACAGATACGTCTTGAAAGAACACGCTGATGACCTTGGCGCCGGAGAAGATCACTGATGCAGTGGGCACGCCCACCAGGATGACCAGTGTACTGATGGCCATGATCGTACGGGCAAATGGATTGTAGCGATATTCCAGAAATTCCGGGATCGTGTAGATGCCACTTTTAAGGAATGTGGGCAGAAATACAAAGGCAACAATCACCAGGGTAATAGCAGCCATCCATTCATAACTGGCAATGGCCATGCCAAGCCAGTCGGCAGCCTTGCCGGTCATGCCGACGAATTGCTCTGTGGAGATATTGGCTGCGATCAAAGAGAAACCGACTAACCACCAGGTCAAGCCACGTCCAGCCAGGAAGTAGTCTTCCCCTGTTTTTTCGTTTCCGCTCTTGATCAGCCCCAGTGCAATGACACAGGCCACAAAACCCACAAATACCAAAATGTCCAGTAACGGCATAACCTATCCTTTCCTTTATAATGTCTCTCGATTCGTAGAAACCGATCAGATGCAATGCAAAATTTGTCGTATTATAGCGATTGTTTCTCGTGCGACAACCAGGCTTTTGGCAGGCTGTCGATAATATCCGAAGCGCACAGTGCAATTTGCCCCATTTTCTGAGCAGCAAGATCCCCGGCCAGGCCATGGATGTAGGTGCCCAAAACGGCAGCATCCAAAGCGTTCAGGCCCTGGCCCATGATGGCGGCGATCATGCCGGTAAGCACATCGCCTGATCCGCCTGTTGCCATCCCTGGATTGCCAGTGGTATTGAGGTACACTGATTGGCCATCTGTCACGACAGTTTGGGCCCCCTTGAGGACAACGGTGCTTTGTGATCTCAGGGCTATTTGGGAGGCCTGATCCGTTCGTTCTTGCACCATAGGATCTCTAATTACAGAAGCCCAGACACGTTTCATCTCGCCTGGATGTGGCGTAAGAATGAGTTGTGCTTTCACTTTGTTGTGCCATTGTCTGATCTTGGAAAGATTGTTTAGTCCATCTGCATCCAGAACAAGTTTAATGGATGAGTCTTGGATTAGATTTTCAATTATGGTTTGCAGGGCATGACTTGTGCCAAGCCCTGGTCCGACTGCAACCACGTCGCAGGCCTCAACAGCATCAAGTAGGCCGCCCAAGGCCTGTTTTGACAAGCGTCCTTGTGAATCTTCCGGCAGGGCAATGGTGGTATAGGCCGGTTCAAATCCCGCAACAGTTGGGCAAATGCCTTGTGGGCACGCGACCCGGACCAATCCTGCTCCAGAGCGTATGGCTGCTTTTCCTGCCAGCGCTGCTGCACCGCTCATGCCCAGGCTGCCTGCAATGACCAGTACTGTGCCAAAACATCCTTTGTGAGAATCTATGGCACGCGCCGGCAGGAAGGGGATGGATTGGATGGCATGCAGGCTCATGGATTTTCAGATTAGCCCTCAATTTTTCGGTTGATGAGTGTGGCGCTCACTGCGGCAGAAAAACCATTGTCTATATTAACCACAGACACACCTGATGCACAGCTGTTAAGCATGGACAGCAGGGCTGCGAGTCCATTAAAACTGGCGCCATAGCCCACGCTGGTGGGTACGGCAATAACTGGGCAACTTACCAGTCCGCCAACCACAGAGGCCAATGCCCCTTCCATGCCTGCTACAACGATTACTACATTCGCCTTTTGGATCTGATCCAGATGAGCCATCAGACGGTGCAGGCCTGCCACACCCACATCGCACAGGATATCGGCGTTCTGTCCCATGATTTGGGCAGTGGCCAGGGCTTCGTGGGCCACTGGGAGGTCTGCTGTACCGGCCGTTATGATGGGGAGTATACTCTGAGATGGAGAGATGGGATTTTGCACAAGCGAAATCGTGCGTCCCAGTACGTCATATTGGGCTTCTGAACAGGCATCTGAAGCCAATACGGCATTGTACATGGTCTGTGTGGCACGTGTGGCAAGCACATTGTTGCCTTGGCTGGCCAGGCTCTTAAAGATGGCAGCAACCTGTTCCGTGGTTTTGCCCTGGCAAAAAATTGTTTCAGGGAAGCCACGACGTACGTTTCTGTGGTGGTCAATGCTGGCAAATCCCAGGTCTTCATACGGCAGGTGACGCAACTTGTCCAGGGCTGTGTCAATGTCCACAGATCCCTTTTGGACCGATTCTAGTAATTGCTTTAACTGTTCCGTTTGGATAGGTCAACATCCTTCATGGGGCCATAATTCTCATATCTTCAAAAATAATTACGATAAGTATACTCATTTTTTATGATGTGACAAGACGTGTCTTTGGCATCCAGGCTACATAAGACTGTCTGGGATTATCTCAAGGAGTGTAATATTAAACAGCAGATCTTCGCCTGCCAGGGGGTGGTTCGCATCCAATGTAATTTTGGAATCCGTGATCTTTGTGATTGTCGCATGGATTATTTTATAGCTGTCCGTAGGGACTCGGAGGCGGAGACCCACTTTGGGATCAATGCCCTCAGGGAATACATCCCGGTCCACGACCTCAATCAGGCTCTCGTCTCGGTCTTTGTATCCTTTGTCCTTTGGCACAATCACGACCCTGGATTCGCCCGGTGTCATGCCTATGATGGCCTGCTCTATGGCAGGGAGGAAATCTTCATGTCCTATGATGAGTTCAATGGGATCGTCATTTCTTGCAAGGTTAAATTCACGACCATCAATCAATCGACCGTTACAACGAACCCTTACCATGTCGCCTTCTGTTGCTTTTGCCATTGTATGTCTATTCACGCAAATTAAATGCCTAATAAAATAGCCCCGCTGAAATATCAACGGGGCTATCATTTTGCCGTATTAACTGAAATCAGCTATTAAAGCGGTGTTACTTTGGCAGCGCATGGACCTTTTCTTCCTTCGCCGATTTCATATTCAACCTTCTGACCATCATCCAAGGAGGCATAGCCATCCATTTGGATTTCAGAGTGATGAACAAACAAATCTTGGCCACCCTCATCTGGGGTAATAAAGCCAAATCCCTTAGTTGAGTCGAACCATTTAACTGTACCTGTACTCACTTCAACATCTCCTTGGCCCTTCGTTCAATAAACTGAGCCATACTAAATAGCATCCCTCATACATTTTCTTTCATTGATTTATTATCAGGAATACACTCTCTGAGAGATGTATAAGAATATACCCTATGCAACTAATAAATCATCCTAATTTACACCAAGTTTTTGTATAGGTCCAATATAATTACGCAGGAAAATACAAAAAATGTAGATTTATTGTGAATCAGGAGGGGTTTGAGGATTTTGCTATATTTTTGCTTGTGCGATTCTGCTGCGTATGATGATGCAGTGTCTTTGGGTGCTTGAACGATTGTAAAATTCTTGCGTATTTTGAGTGAAAGGTATGTTCGTTTCTTTCTCCTGAAATTGCCCAGAGTTTAGTATTAGATGTGGCGTTTTGCTTGATTAGCACTGCTCCGTGCAGTTTAATACAGGCCTGCCAAATTGGGCAGAGCATTGGCCAGGCAAGGAAAGCAGAGCAAGGGCAAGACATAGTAATAAGACGTTGTTTAGGATTGTTTTGAAAGGAAATCGTGTATGGCATTTTTAGTGGGATATGATATTGGCAGTTCTTCCATCAAAGCTACGCTGATGGACGCTGATACGGGGCACATTCTGGGTTCAGCCACCTCTCCAGAAAAGGAGATGGAAATTGTGGCAAAAAAGAGCGGGTGGGCAGAACAGCATCCGGATATGTGGTGGGAGCACATCAAGAACGCCACTCAAGAGATTAAACAAACCGTAGGATTTGACCCTGTGGATATCAAAGCCATTGGTATTGCCTATCAAATGCATGGCCTGGTCGCTGTGGACAAGCAGGGTAAGGTGTTGCGTCCCTCCATCATCTGGTGTGACAGTCGGGCCGTTGAAATCGGTCGCGATGCTGCCAGGGGGATTGGCGAAGATAAGTGCCTGGAAAGCCTGTTGAATCTGCCCGGTAATTTCACCGCCTCCAAGCTCAAATGGGTCAAGGACAATGAGCCTGAGGTTTACGAAAAAATCGACAAAATCATGCTGCCTGGAGACTACATTGCATACAAGCTGACAGGTCAGATTCGTACGACACCCTCGGGATTGTCTGAAGGCATTCTATGGGATTTCAATAAAAAGGGTCTGGCCGATATGCTCATGACCTATTACGGTCTTGATGAAAGTTTCATTCCAGAGATCGTGCCCACGTTCTCTGACCAGGGGGAGCTGACTGTTGAGGCTGCGGCGGAACTCGGCCTGGTGTCGGGTATCAAGATTGCTTACCGAGCAGGGGATCAGCCCAATAATGCACTGTCGTTAAATGTGCTTGAACCGGGTGAGGTCGCTGCCACAGCAGGCACGTCAGGTGTTGTGTACGGCATTAGTGATCAACGTGATTATGATAAAAAATCACGCGTCAATACCTTTGTGCATGTGAATCATCAGGCCGATCTTGAACGGTATGGTGTGCTTTTGTGCTTAAATGGTACGGGCATTTTAAATAGCTGGCTTAGGCACAATGTGGTTGAGGGATTGGACTATGCCGAGATGAATGATCGCGCCAGAACCGTGCCCATCGGGTCTGAGGGTCTGGCGATTCTCCCCTTTGGCAATGGGGCAGAACGGACATTGGAGAATCGTGACATTGGTGCGACTGTGGCTAATCTCAGTTTCAATATCCACACGCAGGCTCATATGTTGAGGGCGGCTCAGGAAGGCATTGTGTTTGCTTTGAACTACGGGTGTGACGTGATGAAGCAGGCGGGTGTGCAGACGCAGACCATACGTGCTGGATATGCCAACATGTTTCTAAGCCCTCTGTTCCGTCAGGCCTTTTCCAATATTACCGGGGCTGTGGTTGAACTGTATAACACCGATGGATCACAAGGCGCTGCGCGCGGTGCGGGCATAGGCGCAGGTATTTACGCCTCAGCCAAGGAGGCCTTCAGTGGGTTGGACTGCAAAAAGACCATTGAGCCTGATCCCAGAGAACAAGAGGCCTACAAAGTGGCGTATGAGGCCTGGTTGACCCTATTGGATGATCGAATGAGTTCTGTGTGATACGGCCACCATCGTCTCCCGTGTGCTTCAATGGCCTATTGTGAGGCAGGTCCCTGAATTGCGGGAGCGTTTCTTCGGCGACCTGGATCAACAGGATGACACTGGGTATGCAAAGATTTGGGCTCAGGATGAACTTGATCCTGAGCACACACACTGGCGCGTTGAGTCTGCATGTTGTGTACGAGATCGGGTGCTTTCTTTTCTTACCGCCCTGGCAGCTGATTTTCGCGGCCAGCCTATGGTGCTCGTTACCCATGGTGACACCGCTTCCATCACCTTGACCCTATTGCGTCAAGGCGACCTCTGCCATCATCGTTGTATTGGAGCCCTATCAACCGCTCAAATTCAACAGGCATTATCTTCTAAAAACGCCCGATAATCTTCTCTGTCATTTTCGAGGTTTGAAGTCTAACCCGCATATCAGATGTTTCCTGGGCTTTTTTTAGGTATTTTCTTTTTTTGTGGCTATATGCCTTTTTAACAGGACAAAAAATATTCCGATAATGATCCTACGTATGTGTTAAAGAAGAGTTGCGTTGGATATCGCAGTATAGGACAATGGATTGGATATCGGATATGTGTGGTATTGCAGGGACAATTGGATTGAAATCGCCGTTGCCATCGGATGTGGCAAAGACAACGGAGCGTATGCTCAGCGTGATCCGTCATCGTGGTCCGGATGAAGCCGGTTTGTATGTGGACGATACAGCGGCTTTGGGCCAGGTGCGATTGAGTATTATCGACCTAGCCGGTGGACACCAACCCCTTCACAATGAGGATCAAACGTTATGGATCGTGTTTAATGGCGAAATATTCAACTATCTGGAACTCCGAAAGGATTTGATTCTCAGGGGGCACCGCTTTTACACAAACACCGATACTGAGGTGATTGTCCACCTGTATGAGCAGTATGGTTCGGATTGTGTGCAACATCTCAATGGCCAGTTTGCTTTTGCCATCTGGGATAGTCGACGCCGTACTGTGTTTTTGGCCAGAGACCGCGTGGGTATTCGACCGTTGCACTATACGATGCACAAGGGACGTTTGATTTTTGCGTCAGAGATCAAGTCCATTTTAACAGATGCCTCGATTCCTCGATCCCCCGACCCTATTGCGTTAGATCAAGTGTTCACATTCTGGTCGCCCTTGACGCCAAGAACCGCCTTTGAAGGTATTTCGGAATTACCACCTGGCCATACCTTGACATGTCGGCCTGGGCAGTCTCCAGAGGTTCAATGCTATTGGCAGGTGCCATTATGCGAACCCGATGATTGCATTACAGGGTCTCTGGACGATCTGTGCGAACAGGTGCGTGATTTGTTAACTGATGCCGTGCGTTTACGTTTGCGTGCAGATGTTCCAGTCGGCACGTACCTCAGTGGTGGCTTGGACAGCTCTATTCTTACTTCCATGGTGGTCAATCAATTTAATAACAAGGTTCATAGTTTTGGTCTGCGTTTTGAAGAGTCAGAATTTGATGAAACACTCTATCAAAATCAGATGGTTAAGGCTTTACAATGCAATCATAGTGAAATTTTAGTTTCCAATGAAGAGGTAGGCAGCCATTTTCAAAAAGCGGTATGGCATATCGAAAAACCTCTACTGAGAACCTCTCCTATTCCGCTGATGTTTCTGTCTGGTTTGGTCCATGATAAGGGATTTAAGGTTGTTTTGTCCGGCGAAGGCGCTGATGAAGTATTTGGTGGCTACAACATCTTTCGTGAAGCCAAGATTCGTAGATACTGGGCCAAGTCTCCTGATTCTGTCAGGCGGGCAGCATTGATTGGTCGCTTGTATCCTTACATTTTTAATGATGCCCGTTCACGTCAGACCGTGCAGTCATTTTTTGGTAGAGGCCTGGAGGATGTGAACAATCCTTTGTATTCGCATATGCTGCGATGGGACAATACGCGTCGGTTAAAACAGTTCTTTTCTGATGATCTGACAGCACAGATAGGGTCCTATGACGCGTATGCTGATCTGGCCTCTCAACTGCCTGAAGCGTTTTATCACACCCATGATCTGTCCAAAGCTCAATATCTTGAGATGACGATCTTTATGAGTCAATATCTCCTATCCAGTCAGGGAGACCGTATGGCCATGGCAGGGTCTGTGGAAACGCGCATGCCATTTTTGGATCATCGTGTCATTGAGTTTATGGCTCGCGTGTCACCACGCCATAAGATTACAGGGCTCACGGAAAAGGCCTTATTAAGACGGTCCTTTGCTCATCTGCTGCCAGAGTCCATCTGTCGCAGAAACAAACACCCCTACCGTACGCCCATCAAACAGGGCTTGCTCAACGATACGCACAAGGGATTTGTACGTGACATGTTAACAGGATCAGGCATGAAAGATGCCGGTTTATTTAACGCCGCAAAAGTAACGAGTCTGCTGGATCGATTGGAAAGCAGGCCTCATTCCAGTGAAACCGACAACATGGCTTTGGCGGGTCTGTTGTCCACGCAGTCTCTGTATGAACAGTTCATGACAGGTCCGCAGGCCTGTTCGAAAGAGGATGCCGGGATTAGCCAAGTTGTTGACAAAAGAAACTGTGTGTCTGCTGTACCCGCAATATCAACGTAGAAAAGTGAGAGTGACCCATGACAATGGAATTTGACCCGATTTTGGTGCATGAGTGGTTGAGCCGTTCATCGCAAAGAACACCTGACAAAGAGGCCTTGGTTTGTGGTTCGAAACGATGGACCTATGCCCAGTTGGATCGGACCGTAAGTGCCATGGCCTATGGTTTGATGCAGGCAGGCCTTGAACGACATGACCGTGTTGTCACTTATCTGGACAATGCGGCTGAAAATGTGATTAGCCTGTATAGCGTGCTCAAGGCTGGAGGGGTCGGAATTATTGCCCCAGCCACGCTCAAGGCACCCAAACTGCACTATATCCTCAAGGATTTGGACGCTCGTTTCCTGATTTGTGAGGTGACCAAGGCACGCGAAGTGTGTCGTGTATTGGAAGAGGAGGATTTGGACATACAGATTATTTGGGTTGGGAATACCAAGCGGATTCCTGAATTGAAGAAATCCCATACCCAGACCTGGACCGAAATTTTGGCTCGCGCTGACGAGGTTGATCTTGATACGGTGACATACCCTCGTGTGATTGATGTGGATCTTGCCTTGCTCATTTATACCTCGGGTTCCACCGGGGACCCTAAGGGTGTGATGTTCACGCATCACAATGTGATCAGTGCGGCACGGAGTATTATTCAGTATCTGGAAAACAGCGAACATGATCGGATTTTGAATGTGTTGCCTCTGTCGTTTGGCTATGGGTTGTATCAGGTCATCATGACATTTATGTTTGGTGGCACAATTTTTCTGGAAAGGTCTTTCCTGTACCTACATGCGATTCTTGAGAAACTCGATAAAGAGCAGATTACTGGTTTCCCCATTCAACCAACCATTGCAGCCATGTTGTTGCGGCTTGAAAATCTGGGCTTGTATGATTTTCGTTCAGTGCGTTATATGACTAGCGCCAGCGCTGCTTTGCCTGTCGAGCAGATTCAAACTTTGAGAAGTCTTTTTCCCTGGGTCCGTCTCTACTCCATGTATGGCCTCACTGAATGCGTACGTGGGGCATATCTTTCGCCCCAATGTCTGGACTCGCATTTGAGCTCTGTGGGCAGTGCGATACCCAATTGCGAAGTACGTGTGGTAAATGAAAATGATCAACCTGTCCCTGTCGGACACTCAGGCCAGCTCACCATACGCGGCTCCAATGTGATGCAGGGTTACTGGCACGACAATACACTTACCGAACGAGCTTGTTATTGCGGTGACTATCCTGCGGATCGCATTCTCTTCTCAGGAGACTATTTCCACCAGGATGAGCAAGGGTTTCTGTATTTTGAAGGCCGCCGCGATGACATTATCAAGAGTCGTGGAGAACGTATCAACACCCTGGATGTAGAAAAGTCTTTGCTTACCCTGTCGTCTATTACTGAGGCTGCTGTGGTGGGCGTACCCGACGACTTGCTGGGCAATGTAATCTGGGCCTTCGTGGTTCAAGGCGGGGAGGAGACTTTGGAGCCGTCTCAGGTGATCCGCGAGTGCACCCTGATCATGGAGGCTGCGGCGATCCCCAAACAGGTAGTCTGTTTAGATGTATTACCCAAAAATGTAAATGGGAAAAATGATAAAAATCTATTGAAGAGGAAAGCTCATGAACAACACAAAAACCTTGTCACAAGCCATGCTTGAATTGGATGCAGATAAAGAAATCCAAAGCATTTGTCAAACATTACGCCAGCAAGTCGGTGGAAAGTTTAAAAAACGCGGTGTGGTTGTGGCCTTGTCTGGAGGCATTGACAGCAGTCTGGTTGGCGCTTTATGTGTGGAAGCCTTTGGCAAAGACAAAGTGTTTGGCCTACTCATGCCTGAACAGGATTCTGCCAGTGATACATTAGACCTGAGTCGACTGGTGGCAGATCACCTGGGTATCCCCTATGAAGTAGAGATCATTACACCCACCCTTGAATCTGTGGGCTGTTATGCACGTCGCGACGAGGCCATCGCCACGGTGATTCCTGAGTACACCTCAGAATACAAATGCAAGATCGTACGGCCTCAGATCGGTGAGAACAGCATGTTCAAGGTCTTCTCTGTGGTGATTGAATCACCCGAAGGCCTTGTGAGTCGGGCAAGATTGACACCCTCTGCTTATTTACAGATTGTTGCTGCCACAAACTTCAAACAGCGTGTGCGTAAAATGCTGGAGTATTATCACGCAGACCGACTCAACTATGCAGTGACAGGCACACCCAATCGCCAGGAATACGATCAGGGTTTCTTCGTCAAGCTGGGTGACGGCGCAGCCGATGTCAAACCCATTGCCCATCTGTACAAAACACAAGTTTATCAACTCGCCAGGCACATGGGCATGCCTGAAGCCATCTGCATGCGACCTCCGACCACAGATACCTACTCCATGGAACAGGCCCAGGACGAGTTCTATTTTTCTGTCTCCTATGAAAAACTCGACGTCTGTTTATACGGCCTCAATCATAACCTGCCCATTAAAGACGTGGCAGAAGCGGCTGATATGAGTATCAAACAGGTTGAACAAGTCTACCAGGAAATTCGAAGCAAACGCAGAGCCACAGCCTATATGCATGCCATGCCTCGCACTGCCCAGGATATCCCGGAGATTCACCACTAAAACAAATCTATGCAAAAAAAGCGGCCTTGGACTCGCCAAGGCCGCTTAACATGCTTTCAACAATTCTTCTAAACCAACAATTCTTTAGACTTAGAATGGTTTGTCAATGGGTGCTGTAACATCAGCCAAGAAGAGGATTTCTTCAGCAGACAGCACGCGATCGTAAATGACCGCATCATCCACATTACCTGGGAAGGAGAAGGTTGATGTGATGCGGCTGCCAATATGAACGCGATCCGCTGAGATCGAAAGATCCTGCACATTGGACTTGGCGCCATCACTGTCCATTTGAACGCCATTTGCAAAGTAAGCGATGGTGGTGCCATCATAGGTCATGGCATAATGGTGCCATTCCAGGGCATCGTCGTCAGAGACCATGGTCTCTTCCCAACCCCAACAATGAGCACCCACGCCACCCGGTCCGCCCAGGCTGCCAATATTAAAGTGACTGCCATTGCCACCTGTACCATCGGCCTGTCCGGTGAAACCAAAAATGAGGGTGTAGTCGGGAATCTCAGTATTGGCTGCTTTGGCCCAGCAGGCAATGGTTCTTGGCATGGTGCCATTGATGCCTACAGCGCCGACCTCGACATACTGATCGTCGCCGCCAGGCAAGCTCAAGACCTGGCCTCTGACAGGATCATTCACGATGGTTGTGCCATCGGTGCCAA
>CAZBTJ010000008.1:0-66561 GCA_964494325.1 uncultured Pirellulales bacterium | reverse complement strand
TATCAAAACAACAAATACCTGTCAATACCTTAATACTGGGACCGACCCCTTTTTGTTTTTTGAATGGGCTCTGCCCAATGTTTTAAAGCTGATGGCTGAGAGCTGACAGCTTTTTCAAGTATCTTCCATCCGATTCACGTTCAGGTTTAGAGGGCATTTCCGATTACCAATCCAAGCCGTCATCCAAGTTTTGCGGTGGGCTCTGTGTAGTCAACGCGTTTACTTAAGCAGAGACCGACGCTGGACGACCCCTTTGGGGAGCAGCCGAAGGATGCATGACGGCGGTCTTACGCACAAGACAAACGTTACAATTCTGCGGCTGCCTTCTAGTTCTGTGAAATATCTTTGTTCTTTTTATTAGTGAAGATTAGTGTGAATTAGTGGATAAGCATGACCTTGATGCTGTGATGCAGGTTTGTGATCGTGTGATCTTTATGGATACCGGTGCTAAGGTCAGTGAAGGAACACCCCAGCAGGTAAGAAATGATCCAAAAGTTATTGAGGCATATATCGGTTGATGACAGAGGACAGAAACACAGAGGGCTGAGGACGGATGACTGAAAAAAAAGTTTGACTTGAGATAACTAATTAGTTATATTCCTATTAGGTTATATTATATGGCATGGAATGTTGAATATACTGATGAGTTTGGTTCATGGTGGAGCCTTTTAACTGAAGCAGAGCAGGTGTCTGTTGCTGCGACTGTTGGTCTGCTTGAAAGGAAAGGGCCTCAGTTGCCTTTTCCGCATAGTTCAGGTATTGCGAAGTCTAGGCATGGCCATATGCGAGAGCTTCGAATTCAACATGCAGGGCACCCGTATAGGGTGTTATATGCTTTTGATCCCAGGAGAAATGCTATTCTACTGGTAGGTGGCGATAAGACTGGTAAAGATCGGTGGTATGACCAGTTTGTTCCAATTGCCGACAAGCTCTATGATGAGCATCTAGATCAGCTACGAAAGGACGGTGATTTATAATGGCAAAGTCATTTAAAAACTTAGTATCAAAAATGTCAGCTGAAAGCCAGGCTCGAATTGAGAAAAGTACAGATAAGATGTATTCAGAGATGGCATTGCAAGAGTTAAGGCAGGCACTTGAGTTAACTCAACAGCAATTGGCTGATAATCTAAATATGAACCAAGCTGCGGTATCTAAAGTAGAGCATCAATCTGATATGTATATTAGCACCTTACGGCGTTTTCTTGCTGCTATGGGTGGTGAATTGCGTATTGTTGCACATTTTCCAGAAGGTGATGTGACTATTAGTCAGTTTGAGGAAATACATAAGTCTGATATGAAAGCGGCAATGGGCTAGGGATAGCATGCTTCAGATTAAGAATCTACAAACTGGGTATGACAAAAAGCAGGTTCTGTTTGGGATGTCTCTGAATATTGAGCCTGGCGAGATTGTGGCGATCATTGGACCGAATGGTTCTGGTAAGTCTACGACCTTAAAAACTGTTTGTGGTTTAGTTCAACCGTGGGAAGGGGATGTTTCTTTTGAAGGAACAATAACAAATGGATCAAATCCAGCGAAGAATGTTCGACGAGGGATACCAGTCATCTGGGGCGCGAACTCTGCGCGTTTGCCAATGGTTCGGGTGGGCGTATCCTGATTGGCGTGGACGATCATGGCACGATCGTGGGTGTGGCTGAGCCTAACCGACTCAAATCCGCAGTCCAATCCATGGCCCGTCAGATTGAACCTGCGGTGCTTATAGACATTGAGAGTGTGGAAGACGTGTTGGTGGTCACGATCCCTGAACAGCATAACAAACCCTATTCAGACAGCGGTAGATTCTATGTGCGAGAGGGGGCCAATTGCCAGCAACTCAGTCGAAACGAAATCCGTGACTTTTACTTTCGAGAAGGGTTGATCCACTACGATGAAATGCCTTGCCATAAATTTCACATGCCCAAGGATCTGGATAGATCGCCCTTTAAAGTCTTTGCCAAGCGCGCACATATTTCGGAAGACATGGATCGCATACAGGCCCTGGAAAACCTGCATCTACTCAGCAACGGACAGATGACCAATGCCGGGGCCTGGTTGTTGGCCGAGGATATTCGGGCCTTTCACACCACGGCTATTGTCATGTGTGGCCTGTTCATGGGCACGACCAAGGTCAAGATCCTCGACAGCAAACTCCTGGCTTGTGATCCCTATCGCAATTATCGTGAAGCGGTCAACTATATTTTATCCAAGATCAATACCGAGTTCATCATCAAGACCCCCACCCGGGAGGAACGCCCGGAGCTTCCGGAGGAGGCCCTGCGTGAGGCTGTCGCCAATGCAGTGGTCCACCGTGACTCTGTGTGAGATTGTTTTTAGGTTTTAGCTTTTCGTGGTTCGTTTTTAGAATCTGGATCAAATGAGAAGCGATCAGCCTCCTATCTGAAGCGAAGAGAGTAAGACGATCCGATAGCAGGAGATATTAGAATTTTTCACTTGAGAAAACCTATGCGTTCGCTACAGTAGACGAGATCGTGCTCAAAGGACCCCCAAAACCACCGAATGTGGTTCTTGCGGAGACGTTGCAAAGGTATTTTCTTCCATGATTCGGAATTGGACCCGTTATGGCCCAGGTTCAGCCAGAAAAATTTTTTCGTTTTGCAGGTGACCACTGCGATATGCTATTGGAGTTGTATCGGCATTGTGGCAGGCAGAGCATTCCAGAGTCTCGTCTTTCGCGGGTAATTAGGCGTTACATTACGCCGGAGTCGCCATCTACGGCCTATCTGGTGGAGCGTATGTTACGTTTGGGTTTTCTCGAATATGCGCCGGATACAGACAGGACCTACGAGATGCCCCATGCCATTAGTAGGCTCTTGGGATTTCTTCTACAGGAATACCGCCTGACCAGTGTGGAAGTCATCCAGGGCTATTTGAAAGCCCTTGATCGATATTGCCTTGAATTGGATCAGGCAGGGGGCCAGGTGGATGGCGATGCTGTGGTGCGAATCGTGTATGAAATTGATGAGCATAGTGAACGGATGCGAAGTGATTCGCTCAATAATCGCCAACGGATCATTGCTGATTGTGTGAAGGCCAAGATCAATTCGGACAAGTCTTCTGTTCGTCAGCGTTTTGAATTGATTAATCATCTCTATACCAAGTATCTCATGCCTATGCGAGATATGATTGACGTCAGCAAGGAGATGGACACGCAGTTAGAGCGTCTTCAGCGATCTCTAACCACAGGCAAGGATCGGTTTGAAGCTGATCGTCATGTCCGCCAATTGTACGGTCGAACCCTGGCCCGGTTGTTGCGACTCAAACGTGATATCGATGTGGACTTTCGAGAAAGTTATCGAGAACTGATGCCTCTGTATGAACGTTGTCGCAAAGAGACGCTCATTGCTCAAGGTGCCACAACGGCGTTAAAAGAGATTGGCAGGCAAGGTTTCAAAACCCTGGATTTGGCTAACCGATTGGGATTGGCTTCATTTCGTACGCAGGGCCTCATTGATGATGCCGGATTGGCCGCCTATCTGTATGGCATCAGCCTGTACGAACCGAAAGATGTGTGCATTGATCCTGATTGGGTCGTGGACAAGATCCCTGTATTCACGGGGCTCAGCGATTTGAAACGTCGCCTTCACGGATTGCTTCATATAGATGATGTGCTTCAGTGGATTCTTGAAGTCTTTCCGCAAGAAGGTGTGGCCGGCCATTTACGGGTGTACGGGATGTTTCACACTGAGGGCCTGGGATATCTTACGTTTTCTGATGAGCCGCATCTCTATCAAAGTCACGGTATTACATTAAAGGCATGTCCCATGACATGGATAAAGGAAACTTCTGATGTCTAATGTAGGCAAACCATCAAATCAGGCCATGGGCACCTTACCTCACCTTAGAGGTGTTTTTGAGGCTCTGCGTCAAGGCCGTCACCTCAGTCGAGCCGACGGATTGCTCTATCAGTCGCTTGAAGATGACAGAGAGGTGTTTACAAGTCTCTTTGACCAACTGGGATTTGAACTCAAAAAGCATCGTCGGGATTTCTACTATTTTTGTTCACCCAATGCTATGAGCGAAAGATCAGAACGTCTTGCAGTGTTTATGTTTATCCTTATTGAGTGGATTACGGATCAGGGGCACAATATTGAGGAGGCTCTGATGAGCCAGCAATTCAGTTTTGATGAGTTGCCACATTTAACAAGTCAGCGGTATCGTGATTACATGGCTCAGTTGGGTATCTTTGATAGTGATGGGTTGCGTACCATTGTCACGAATATGATTCGCACGGGCTTTGCGGAGCGTGTCAATGAGGAGGTTTTTGCCTTTCGCTGCCCAGTGTATCGTTTTCTGGATATCTGCCAGGATATTGCATCCAGCCAAACCCAGAATGGGCTTGGTGAGGAGGGGACAAATCATGAGTGAGAGGGTTGGACCCACACGTTTGATACTTCTGAATTGCGGCAAGTTTGACTACGCTGAGATTGATTTGGATGTCCCATTGCATTTGGTGGGGCCCAATAACATTGGCAAGACCTCGCTCATTGCCTTGCTTCAGTTCCTTTATGTTGACGACCAGAACAAAATGCGATTTAGTCGCGACATGCCCACGACCCGAAAGTATTACTTTCCGGATGACCGCAGTTATGCACTCTTTGAATCGCTGGGGCCTGAAGGATTTATGCTGACCGGCGTTCATGGTCTGGGGCCTGTTCGAAGTTACAACATTGAACGCTTTGCCTGTCGGGAACAGTATAAGCGATCAGATTTTCTTTCTGACGACAACAGAATCCTGCCTTGGGATCAGGTCAAGACCCGATTGGCTTCCAAGGGCTTTGCCCTCCTAAGGCCTTCTGATCTGAGGGCCGCATTGATTGGCAGCACACTCAAGAAAGGGGCGTCCTCAGCCGAGGCCGTGAATCTATCCCTGGTGCCGCTAAGAAAACGTGTGGGCTACAAACGCTTCTGTACTGTGTTCCTGAATCTGCTGCGCTTGAGTCATTTGCGTCAGGAGGAACTCAAGACACTGCTTTTGGAACTCTTTGAAGGGGACTTCACAAAACGTCAGATCAATCTTCAAGAGGATTTTGCGCCGCAGCTAGATCAACTCCAACGTCAAAAGGCGGATGTTCAGGACCTGCAACGCAATGAAGCGGCCATTGGTCGTATTCTGGAAAATGTGGCACAAAGAGACCCCATGCGTGCCACGCTAAGAGCCTTCTATGGCCTGATGGGGCGGTTGTTTCATGATTTTAAAGCAGACACCCAAAACCGCTTAAAGACGCTGGATATCCAACAGGGCAAGTTGAGCCAAGAAGCTACAGCATTGAATGAGCGTCACGAGCAACTGACTGCTCAACACAATGACACCCTCCAGGAAAAGGGGCAGCTCAATCAGATCGTTCAGGAGCTTAATGCCTTAAAGGAACGATTCAGCGACTATCACTCCGCATGGACCGACACGCAGATCTTGGAATTGGAAAAAAAGGTACGTGTGTTGGAATCGACATTGGAGTCTGCCGCACATGAATCTCCTGAGGCCATTGAACGACGTCTCAAAACCACCCGATCCCAGTGTCAGCAGTTGACCGATCAATTGGAAAACATTGAGCACTCTCTGGTCTCGGTGCTGGTTGAGCATATGGGTGCTGAACAAACAGGGCAATTGTCACGTTTGTTCAATGAGGGGATTCTGCGTCTATCCACCCTGGGTGACGTCGCCAAGGTCAAGATTCATAGTATCCAGGCATTGGTAGAGCAGTTGAACATCCTGCTTGGACGCTTTCGAGGCACGACCTATCAGGATGAGACGGTGACATTGGTTCTTGATGCTATGACGCATTTTGACGCTGAAGACTATTTGGATCCCGATCGTTTGCGGGAGAAGCTGGTTTATCTGGGCAAAGCCATTCAACAGGGCCAAGAGATCCTCGCGGCAGCCAAGGATCATGAGACTCATATTCAGGCCCTGGGCGAGCAGAAAGACCGTCTTGAAGGCTTGCAGGATGAGCGTACTCGATTCAGGGACTATCAGATTAAACAAGAAGATCATCAAAACCTGGGTAAAAAGGTGATTGCCGTGGACCGGACACTCGCCCAATTGAAGACTCAGCTCGCAGAAGTCCAGGACAAGCGGGCCAAACGGCATCAGAAGAAGCTTCAACTGGATAATGAGCGTGACGAACTCACAGGACAATTGGACAAGGTGGACAGCAAGATGGCTGATGTGCCCCGTCCGGGAGACACCTGGCTCACGGACGAGCCTCCGCAAAAGAAATGGGTTCTCCAGGATTTAATTGAACACTACAGCCGCTTGAGTGATCAGCATCAGCAGTTGGCCCAGCGCATTGATGGAGAATTGGAGACCATTCACAGTCAGACCTACGGCCGTTATCAAGGCGACTCAGAATTGGAAACCTTGGCCAACTTTCGCATTGAACTGGAGAGTCTTAAGGAAAAACAGGCAGCCTTGGAACAGAACTGGCTTTCATTTACAGTGCAACTGAAGAAGGATTTCAAAGAACTGAACCGTGACATGGAGCAACTCTCCGCCAAGGTGAATTCACTCAATGGTAAACTGGCCAAGGTCCACATCTCAAACCTGGCAAATTTGAAGATAACACTCTCATTTCATGCTGAATTTCAACGTCACTTCCGTCAGGTTGAACGCAATGAAGCAGCCCCCCTGTTTGCGGATACTGCGAAAACAGATGAGGCCATGCGTAAGATCAGTCATATGCTCCAGGAGCGGCCTGTACTCTCACTGGAAGACATGTTTGACATGCACTTTGAAATTACCACGATTCAGGGTGGTACAAAAAAATACGACCACCTGGACCGCATTGAATCCAATGGCACCACCATTACCATCAAGGTGCTCATCAATCTAATTTTGCTGCAAGGGCTCTTGGTCGATGACAGTGCCAATGTGCCATTTTATCTGGATGAGTGTTCTAGCCTGGACAGCGAAAACCTACGTTCCATTGTGCAAGAGGCTCGGAAATTGGGCTTTATCGCAGTCCTGGCCAGTCCTGAGGCCATGGATGCAGCGAATCATCTCTATTATCTCAGTGAACACCAAGGCCGTGTCACACTGAATCCCAAACACAGCCTGGTTGAGATTGTACGCCCTGGATCAGGTGACGCATGATCTCAAAACCATTGGCCAAGAGACTGAAACGACTCAGTGAACAGGGGGCCATGCCTGCCAGTGATCTGTCTGGTACGCATCGCCAGGCGTTGCATGCTTTGTTTGCCACAGAGATCTTACTGGACGTTCGCAAAGGGCGTGGGTACTGTGTGACAATTAACAAGGGTGAGGCCTTTTCTGCGTTTATTGCCAAGCATTGCCCGGAAGGCCTCCCGGACAGTGACATCGGAGTTTTGTCAAGATCAGAAGGCATTGCCAAGTTGCGCAACTCCAAGCAGGGTCGTTTGAATTCCGAAGTTGTCATGGTGTCTGCCAAGCCCGGGCAGGTACTGGTGCGGGGACGTGATCAGTTGGAGGTGGGGTGTCTGACAGAGATGGCTGGCGTGGCTAGTTTTGTGTTGGACGAGGGAGAGTCTGGCTATTGGCAGTTTTTAGGGCACATTGTTTCTGTTGAAAACTACGCTAGTTTTATCCACTGGCAGCGAATGGGCATTGAGGCGGATATCGCAATCTGGACGGCCGGTCGGACCTCAGATCGCATGATTCGCTGGTTTAAAAGTTTGGCGATGCAAGGTTGCTCTTTTGTACACAGTGGTGACTATGACCCCGTGGGTTTGGATGAGTTCTTACGGCTAAAGGAATCATTGCCGGGAGATCGGGTGACCCTGTTTGTCCCCAATGACATTGACATGTTGTTTGAACGTTACGCCAATCTGACACTTCTGAACAATAAAAATGCTGCTGCATTATTAAAACGCTTACGAGAATCCAGAGATCCTGAAGTGCGAAGGATTGTGTCATTGATGAACAAAAGCAATGGCGGTCTGGAACAGGAAATCCTGCTGAGAAAATCTGTGCGGTTTGAGCGAATCTCATGAGCAGCCGCGAGATAATGGCTGCCAATTCTACGATGATGGCCACCACGGAAATGGTGATCCCGAGCAGGCCGGCTATGACCTCGGGCATGCTGGTCATCATATTCACCGCCCCTGGGCTATTGAGCAGTTCTTGGACTGACACGTTGACCTCAGCCGTATCAAGCAAGAACGTGGCGAGGCAAACGACCACGCTCATGCCAGTCATCAATAGCAGAATGAGCAGCCAGATATATTTGTGTGTTCGTTCATAATCGGACATTTACTTGATCTCACGCAAGGCACAGACTTATGTACGGAAAGACCTACTATAGCCCCGCTTGAATTTTGCTTTAAGTAAATGTAAATAAGCCAAAGAGAGTCGCTATTGCCTTATCAGGGCCATTGATAGCCCCTTACATAGTCTACCAGTTTTTGTGGTTTTCCCGGACGCATGACGAGTGAGAGCCGTCAGATGGATCCCTGGCGTGGACGGGTTACTCAGTTTCCATTGACCAAGACCTTAAGGTGTTTTTGCGCCTGAGCCAGAGTTTGAGTCAACAGGACTTCTTCAAGGCACTGCCGTTGTCTCGGGGTGACACACAAGGGTTGCGTGATGTCAAAGTTTTTGACCTGTAGCGTCTGTTCGATTCGGGTCAAGAGGTTGTTCAGGCCGGTTTCGTTTTTGGCACTGATGGAGATGGCCGTAGCAGGGTTCAGACCCAGATCTTTGAGATTGAGTTGGTTGGGCAGGTCGGATTTGTTGAGGAGGGTGAGGCGGGGGACCTTTGGGAGCCGGTCGAACCAGTGGGATTCGATTTGAGTGGCAGATTGAGCGTTGTCCAGAACGAGCAGTAAAATATGTGCCCCACGAATGACGCTGAGTGTTCTGTCCTGTGATTCTGTATCCAGGCGGTTCTGTTGGAGCATGCTGTCCAGGCCGGCCGTGTCGATAAGACGCATGGCAAGGTTGTCTGTGTGGCAGTTTGCCTCGACCCAGTCGCGTGTGGTGCCTTTGATGTCAGTGACAATGGCTGCGTCCTGTCCGGACAGGCTGTTGAGCAAAGTGCTTTTACCCGAGTTGGGGGGACCAATCAGGGCTACCGTGATACCATTTAAAATCTGGTGTGCAGTGAGGCTTTGGTCAAGGATTATCTTGCATTGGCTGTGTAGGGCTTCAACGCTGTTGTGTTTCTTTTGTGCCCAGGCTGTCAGGCTTTCCTGGATCTGGTGATTCAAGAGACGCGCCCCGAGCAGGGTCCTGCAGTGAACCAGGGCCAGATGGGTTTCCTGTTGACAGAGGGACAAGTTCGAGGTCGCAAGCTGTCTGGTCCTGATGTCTTCGGGTTTGACCAGTTGGACGCCTTGGGCCTTAAGCAAAGTCATGGCAGTTTCAACGATTAATGGATTGCCGTGGCAATGGAGTGCTAAGTGATGTTCGCCTTCGCAGCCGACTGTGATCTGGTCAATCGGCTTGTGGTTGTCGTGCAAATGGCCCACCAGAATTGATCCCACGTCAAAGCGGGGGGGGGAGGTGCCATAGGGTGTGAATAGGTGTGACACAATGTTGCAGGCTTCCGGGCCAAAGACTTCAATGGTAGCAATGGCACTGGTGCCTGAGCCTGTCAAAACTGCAGCCAGGGTTTGCATGTTTGTCTACCGTTGTTCCTCAATGTGTTTTCTATAGGCCAAGACAATGCCCTTGATGACCATATGCGGTACGTATGAGTCAATGAATTCACAGTCCTGGTGAATGACTTTGGCACCTGAACCAGTGATCACGGTTTGAGGCCAGCTACCCATTTTTTCAGAGTAGCGTTGCACGATTTCCTGCAAGGCGCCGACCGCACTGTAGTAGAGGCCACAGTTGATGGCCTCTTGTGTGTTTTTACCCCACGGTTCGGCTGGGCGTGACACGGCAACCTTGGGGAGCTTGGCTGTGTGTTCATTGAGGCTCTGAGCACCTAAATCAAAGCCTGGAAAGATCACACCGCCCTGAAATACGCCCTTCGCATCTACCACGTCAATAGTCACGGCCGTGCCAAAGTCTGCAATGATCACAGCGTTTTCAGCGACAGAATAGGCAGCCGCCGCCGCAACCAGCCGGTCAGTGCCGACCTCTTGCGGGGCATCCACCCAGGCGGCAATAGGTAAGTTAATGTCCTCGCCTATCAGATAGATCCGTTCATCCAGCGTGTTACGCACCAGTTCTCGGAAGCGCTCTGTTCTTTCGGGTTGTACACTGCTGACGACTACCACAGCATCTCGTTTTTCCTCAGTAGATGACGACAGCACTGGGCATTGGTCCCACGCCGCTGACAGGGCTGCCTTGATTTTTGCCGTGTCTTCACCAGGCACAGATTCAATGGAGACTTGTTCATCATGAATAAAGAGGCCAAGGTGCAGGTTGGTGTTGCCGATGTCAATGGCAATGAGGTTCATGGTCTATTCCTTGTTGAGTTGTTGCCAGAGGGCTTCGTTGAGCTCACGCAGGCCCTGCCCTGATACTGCAGAGACGGTATGCACTTTTTTCTTGCCCAGCCTTGATGTGATGTCCTCAATGATGTCTGAGTCAGGGGCCAGGTCGATCTTGTTGAGTACGATGACTTCAGGCTTGGCTGCCAGGACTGGGCTGTACTTGGCCAGCTCATTTCTCAGGGTATGATAGTTTTCAACCGGGTCAGAGCCATCCATGGGTTGGGCATCAAGGATATGGGCCAGGACGCTGGTGCGCTCGATGTGCCGTAAGAAATCGAGTCCCAGTCCCACCCCATCGTGGGCGCCTTCGATAATACCGGGAATATCCGCCATCACATATCTTCGGTAACCGCTTAATTCCACAATGCCCAACACCGGTTCCAAGGTGGTGAACGGATAATCTGCAATTTTGGGGCGTGCTGCCGAGCAGCGGGATACCAAGGTGCTCTTACCTGCATTGGGCATGCCCAGGAGTCCCACATCGGCTATGAGCTTGAGCTCAAGCCTAAGATTGCGAGATTGGCCAATCTTGCCATTTGTGGCAAATTTTGGGGTTTGGCGAATGGCGTTTGCAAAGCTCTTGTTTCCCTTGCCACCTTTGCCCCCCTTGCAGACCTTGACCTTGACGCCGACCTCTGTGAGGTCTTTGATCATCAGGTCGTCCAGATCCATGTCAAACAGCATGGTGCCAACCGGCACGCGGATAATAAGGTCTTCGCCTTCAGCCCCGTGGCGGTTGTTGCCTTCACCAGGCAAACCACTCTTGGCGATCCAGTGTTGCTTTCCGTTAAAATCAATCAGGGTATCGAGGTCGTCTACGGCCACAAAATAGACATGGCCACCGTAGCCGCCGTCACCCCCGTCTGGTCCGCCCTTGGGAATAAACTTCTCCCGGTGCAAGCTCACGCATCCGTGGCCGCCGTCTCCAGCCTTGATATAGATTTTTGCTTGATCAAAAAACATAATTGCACTTGGGTATTACAAAAAAAGGATGGTCTCGGACCATCCTTTAGAAAATCAATTGAACTGCCAAAGCAGGTAATTACTGAACGTGAATCTTGCGACCCACGAACGTAACCTTGCCTTCAGCTTTGGCATACAAGGTGTAATCCCTTCCCATGCCCACATTGTTGCCAGGAAAGAACTTTGTACCGCATTGCCTGACAATAATAGAGCCAGCCTTTGCCGTTTGACCGCCATACAGTTTTACGCCTCTATATTGAGGATTACTATCACTACCATTTCTGGTAGACCCTTGACCTTTTTTATGAGCCATATTCTTTAACCTCGAATATTAGTTCGTCTTGTGAGTGTAGAAAAGGGGTATTTTAGCGATTGCCTGCAGGGGTGTCCAGGGAAAAGTTCCAAAATCGGCCCAGATACCCATTTTCTTGCGCACTGTGCTGGTTCGTCAGGCATAACAGAGGTTCAAATCAGCATTCCTGGTTGCCAAACAGGATTTAATCGGCGACAATCACGCGTTCTCATTTTGAATAATATCGTTTTGTAAGGAGTTGAAACTATGAAGGTTGTCGCATTTAATGGGTCGCCTCGGCCCAATGGGAATACCCAGCAGATGATTGAAACCGTGTTTGGCGTGCTTCGGGAGAAGGGCATTGGGTGCGAGCGCATAGACATTGCGAGAAAAGCGCTGCGTGGCTGTACTGGGTGTTTTGGATGTACCAAGAATGGGGGGCGTTGTGTGCAAAATGATGATCTGAATACGTGGTTTGACACGGCTTGCGAGGCCGACGCCATTTTGGTGGGGTCACCCACGTACTTTGCCAATGTGACTGCCGAGGCCAAGGCTTTTTTGGATCGCGTGGGCTTTTTGGGTCGTGTGACAGGTAAACTGATTCGAAAGCCCATGGCAGGGGTTGTGGCGGTTCGCCGTGGCGGGGCAGTGCCGACATACGATGCCATACTCCGTATGGCCCAGATCAACCAGATGATCATGATCGGGTCAACCTACTGGAATTTTGGGTTGGGCCTGGCCAAAGGCGAATCGCTGAATGATGACGAAGGCATGAAGAACATGCAAAACTTGGGCGAAAACATGGCCTGGCTGCTCAAAAAGTTGAACAAATAGCGGTTCAGCTCTGGGTTTCTGGTTAATGGTTTCTGGCACTTTCCAAAAAGGACCATGTGATTCTTACGCCCCACAATGCCTTTAATACAATCGAAGCAGTGGCACGTAAGTCATAGCAGAGCGTTCAGCAGATGCAACATTTCATGGAAACCCGGGAGTTTCTCTGGCCAGTTTTGTGATTTTTCGCGTAGGATGCAGCCGATGACAGTCAAGAAAGGCCAAAGTGACCCATATCAAACCTATGCCCATGGGGGATGGGTTGTGTATGCGCACCGGAGCTACCCTAGATCTATTGTGAATTTGGCGGTGTTTGTGCCAGAGACTGCGACGCTTGAGCCTGTTCAGGCTTCACCCTACGCACGGGTGTTCACTGGGTTTGTAGAGGCTGAAGGTGCTACCTATCCCGTGTATGTGAAGAAGTACCTGTATCGATCCGTGGTAGACCGACTCAAGCATTTGGTCCGGGCCGGTCGTGCCAGACGAAATCATGCGGCGTCTGCCATGCTGATCCGATATGGATTTGGGTGTCCTGTCGTGATTGCCACTGCGTGTTACCGTCCGTGGTTGGCCCATGTGCCAGGGCTTCGCAATCTTCCCTATTGTAGGGCTAGTTCTACTGTGACCCTGGCCGTGACGGATGCGATTGCTCTGAATCTGTACTTTAATGGCATTGAGGGACTGGCTAGAAGAAGACGGTTTCTTCAGACTTTGGGTTGCGAAATCGGGCGGTTGCATGGTCATGGGATCTTTCATGGTGATCTGCGTGTAGGCAATGTTCTGGTTCAGGAGGCAGGTGATACCTGGCGGTTTTGGCTGCTCGACAACGAACGCACGGTCCAGTTTGGTATCCTACCTGAAAGACGCCGCATCAAAAACCTGGTGCAGCTTCATCTCTTTGTGAAAAATCTAACCGACTCAGACCGCTGGAGATTTTTCCACGCCTATTGTCAGGCCGGAGGTATTGATAAGAGCCATCACCTGTCATTGATTCGTCAGGTCCGTGAGAGGACGGCGCAAAGGGAAGCTGCCAGGGCAAGATGAATGCCGTAACTCAAGCTTTGCAGACTTCAAGTTCTCAGTTCTCACAAGGCAAGATCGCACTCCAGCTATGCCACGTAAAAGTGTCTGTTTCAGGTCAAAAAAACAGGGTTAGTCCACGGGTTTAAAACCGCTTCAATCTGTTTTTATTTGGCATCTTCCCCCCAAAACAGCCCCTTTCCTGAACTTGACTGAATTGACCCACGTACTGGGATTTAAATACACTTGACAGGGGCGTGATTGTGTTGTTTGCTGCGTGTAATAACGGAAATCTGATCTGCACTTAAAAAGCATAAGCCACATAATCCGTGTTTTAAGGAGTTCAAATGAAGTTATTCGTTGTGAAAGAAGCAGGCGTTGAAGAGACCCGGGTGCCGATGTTGCCCGTTGATGTCGGGAAATTGGTGCAACTGGGTGCAGAAGTGACTGTGGAGGTGGGGATTGGCAAGTCCATTCATATTTCGGATGAGGTTTACACCCAGGCCGGTGCCACTGTGACCAGGGGCCGAAAGACTGCATTGAAAGAGGCCGATCTGGTGCTTCGCATGAGCATCCCCAGGGGCGATGAGTTGGCTGGCCTCAAAAAAGGTGCGGTACATGTGAGCAACCTGGATCCCTTTAATAATACTGAATTGGTCAGGGCGATGGCCGATGCCGGGGTCAGTGGGATCAGCCTTGAGATGATTCCTCGTACCACGATCGCACAGAAAATGGATGTGTTGAGTTCGCAAGCGAACCTGGCCGGATATGTGTCGGTTGTTCTGGCTGCGGAACGTCAGAAAAAGATCTTCCCCATGATGATGACGCCTGCAGGTACCATTCAGCCGGCCCGTGTGTTTATTATTGGGGTAGGCGTGGCCGGATTGCAGGCGATTGCCACGGCCAAGCGTCTGGGGGCGCGTGTGGAGGCCTTTGATGTGAGGCCGGAGGCCCAGGAGCAAATATTGTCGCTGGGTGCCAAGCCCCTTCGGATCGATCTGGGTGACACGGGCAAGACCAAGGATGGCTATGCAAAACAGTTGACCGATGAACAGATCCAAATCCAACGGGCGGCCATGGCCAAGCAATGTGGACTGTCCGACGTGGTCATTACCACGGCCAAGGTGTTTGGTAGAAAAGCCCCGTTAATCGTGACCCACGAGATGCTCGACGCCATGCAGCCGGGCAGTCTGGTGGTGGATATGGCTGTGGAGACGGGGGGGAATGTGGAGGCTTCTAGGCTGGGTGAAGAGGTTGATCGCAAGGGTGTGACAATTATTGGCCTGCCAGAGTTGCAGCGTATGGTGCCTGTGCCTGCCAGTCAGATGTTCTCCAGTAATCTGTGCCATCTGGTCACCCATTTCTGGGATAAAGAGGCCAAACAGTTTGTGCTCAACCGTGAAGATGAAATCATTCAGGGTTGCCTCTTGACCCACAATGGGGAAATTGTTCATCCCATGCTCAAGAAAGTAGAGGCGGTTTCGAACTAATAAGGGTAACTGCTCACGGTTGGTGGCTGGAAAAACCAGCGCTCTGACTTAACCGTGAATCTGGAACTGCGAACCGTGAACCTTTTTTAGAAATAGGAGTTCACTCTATGAACTTGACACCTCAGACTATGTCTCTGTTATTCTTTGTGTTTATTCTGGCCATGCTTCTGGGTGTGGAGCTGATCAAAAAAGTACCATCCCAGTTGCATACGCCCTTGATGTCCGGGTCAAATGCCATTTCTGGGATTACCATTGTGGGCGCACTTCTGGCCCTGGGGCATGAAGGCAGTGGCCTGGTGGTCACTATCCTGGGGACCCTGGCTGTGGCGCTTGCCATGATCAATGTTGTGGGCGGCTACCTTGTGACAGATCGTATGCTCAAGATGTTTAAGAGCAAAGATAAGAAGGGAGGCGCCGCATGAATGCCGAGTTAATTCGTGGAATACTTTACATTGGTGCTGCCATTCTGTTTGTGGTCGGTCTCAAGATGCTCAGCTCAGCGGCCACGGCACGGAAGGGCAATCTTATCTCTTCTATGGGTATGCTGTTGGCCATTGTGATCACTCTAACGGCCATGAAGTCGATTCCTGTCATTTGGATTCTGGTAGGCGCTGGCATCGGCGTGGTGGTGGGGTGTGTGTCCGCACGCCTGGTGCAGATGACGTCGATTCCTCAAATGGTGGGACTGTTTAATGGGTTTGGCGGTCTGGCCAGTTTACTGGTGGGTTGGTCCGAGTTTCATTCGAATTGGGCGATTGCTTTACCCGTGGATATGGCCTTGTTCACGATGGTGGCCATTTATCTTACCGTTCTGATTGGTGGCGTGACATTTTCTGGCAGCTTGATTGCCTATGGCAAATTGGCTGGCGTGCTGACTGGAAAGCCGATTCGGTATAAAGGACAGAATCTGGTCAACAGTGGTATTCTGGTGGCCATTGTGGGCATTGGCATCTTCTTCTGTAGGCAGACTTTGGCTGCGGGCGGACCTGGGATGTATGTGTTGTTGCTCCTGACTGTGGCGCTGGCCATGGCATTGGGCGTATTGTCTACCATTAGCATTGGTGGAGCAGACATGCCCGTGGTGATCTGTTTGCTCAATAGCTACTCCGGTTTGGCCGCCTGTGCAGCAGGGTTTATTATCAGCAACAATGTGCTGATTGTGTCCGGCTCCCTGGTGGGTGCCTCAGGTCTGATCCTGACCAATATCATGTGCAAGGCCATGAACCGGTCTCTGAGCAATGTGTTGTTCAGCGGTTTTGGTGCTGTGGCCGATACGGATCAGGCAGCGGGTTATCAGGGCGAGGCCAAGCCTGTGAGTAGCCAGGATGCCTATCTCATACTGGAAGCGGCCAGCAGCGTGGTTTTTGTACCGGGCTATGGCATGGCTGCTGCTCAGGCCCAGCACGGGGTACGCGAATTGGGTGAAATGCTGGAGGCCAATGGCGCTGACGTCAAATACTGCATTCATCCTGTGGCAGGTCGTATGCCGGGCCATATGAATGTCTTGTTGGCAGAGGCCAATGTGCCGTATGAAATGCTGGTGGAACCGCAGGACGTCAATCCCACCATGGAAATGACCGATGTGGCCATTGTAATTGGGGCCAATGATGTGGTCAATCCAGCGGCACGTGAAGATGAAAAAAGTCCCTTGTGGGGTATGCCCATTATTGACGTGGACCGAGCACGCACTTGTATTGTGCTCAAACGCTCCATGAATCCTGGCTTTGCCGGTGTGGACAATCCCTTGTTCTTCAAGGACAACACACGCATGCTGTTCGGTGATGCCAAGGCCACCATTGGTGAATTGGTGTCAGAGTTTAAAAGTTAGATTCACAGGCAGAGTGGGTGTTTTTCACTCATTCTGCCTTCTTATCTTCACTGTAGCTTCACCCCTCAGCTGTTAGCTTTTGACTTTCCAGTTCAGATATAGCCCTGCGGCAATCAGAGCCAGTTGTAGTACCACAATCCCAATGAACACCACTTGAAAGCGTTTTTTCTTGGTCTTGTGCCTGAACGTGAGTTGTCCCAGAAGGGCGCCGGGTGTGCCACCTATCAGGGCCAGAATGTGAAGCCGTTTCTCTGGAATGCGGCGTTTCTGTTTTTTTGCCTGGTGTTTGTCCCAGCCATATTGAACAAACGTAATTCCGTTGATGCTCAATAGGTACAAACCCAATAGGGTCATGGGTATATGTTGCTTTATCCAATCCATAGGTCTTGTTCAACTTTTACACGTTATACAAAGTACGGGTTTCGGGTTGGTTTTATGATGGATCATACCCAAGCGTCTTGACCAGTGTTTTGTATTCCTGGATCTGGAGTTGCGCCAGTTGACAATGCATGCGTATGGCCATGAGTCTGCATGTCGTTTGTGTTTTGTGGTCTGTGGCATGGCGAATCAGCTGGGGCAGGCGTTGCCTGGCTTCTTCGGTCTCTGGTGTTTTGAAAAGCTTGTGAATCTGATCTTGATTACTGTGGAACATGATTTTAACGGCTCGAAGGGTTTCGGCATCTTCCAAAACTGAGGCATAGGCACTGCTTTTGAGATAGGTCATGAATGACGCCATGGATGAGACAGCCTGGGTGAGAAACGCCTGTTTCTTCTCTAATGCATGTCCCTGACATCCTATTGCCTTTAAGTCGGCCAGCGCATGATCTGTGATGGTCTGTTGCGTATCCCGTGCGATGCAGTCCAGGCTTTGGTCGCAATATTCGTAATCAAACAGCATGCGTAAGTCCATGGCCTGTTTTAATCCCGGAAGCAACATGCGATTCAGCACGTGTTCTGCGTTTTCGTAGGTGCTGCCCAATGCGCTCTGGAGTATTTGACGACGCAACGTGAGTATTTCCTGTTTTGCATTGGGCATGGATTTGAGCCATTCGGCATGTTCTTCGCCAGGCCAGAGCAGAACCTGAGCATTGAACCGATCTGTCTCATAGGTTTGGTTGAGGCTGCGTACGGCTCTGCCTACCCCGGCCGAGACCTTGCGTGTCACCAGGGTGAACCAGAGACGATGTCCAATCGAAGAGGGGGTGTAGAGAATCGCTTTCAGGCCGGAAAAATGAGCCTGTTTTTTGATGTCAGTCAGGCAAGTATGGCCTTTGAATTGTTGAAAGAGCATGTCATCACTCTTGTCAAAACAGGCGCCGTCACAATAGTCTTCGTATAGGTTCAGACGAAATCCAATGGTATGGGTCTGAGTGGATTGTGCCATGGCGTGACGCATCGCATATAGGCTTGAAATCAGGAAGCCTTCACGTGATTTTTCCAGGTTGCAGCTCAAGGGCCGTTCTGTGACGAGAGCTAGAACAAGATCGGCCTTGTCCTGACCTGAAATGGCGCCGAGGTGCGTGAGAATATCGGGACTCCATTGATTCAGGTTGTGGCTAATACGGTCTTTGAATTCAAGAATTCCAGAGTGTTCTTCTTGCTGCGCCTGGGGCGTATAGTGGAGGCGTGCTTCATAGGAAAATACCTTGTCCCACAAAAGATTCAGATGGCTGACACAAAGCGATTTACGATAGTCTTCCATGAGATTCAGGTCATTGGCCTGGGCAATGTCTTCAAGTTGGCGCCATAGTTTCGAGGGGATAAATTTCAAGCACGCACCCAGTGAGAGCATGCCGCTACCTACGATCAGGGGCGCCGCCACTGCCTGCATTGCGGTAAAACCGTTCAGGCCAATGAAATTGGATAAAAAGCCAGAGGAAGAGATACCCGCAGTCCAGAGTGTGGCACGCGGGCTCTTTCTCATGAGATAGGTTCCAGCTTGACTGAGCAGGTCACCCGCACTTGTCAATCTGGAAACGTCTCGACACAAGGTTGTTATACTATTTTCCATAAGGCTCACAGAGTACCAATTGTGTCCAGAAAAGCAAGGTCCAAATAGAGACGATCTTGTTCACTGCAATAGGCTTCACAACAGTCGTCCCATTGGGTATATTGGTCCGTGAACACTGACCAGGAGCTTGTCGGAGAACCGGACTGGCTTCGAGCGGCCCTTTTAATCTCTGGACTGCGTCCGGCTGTATCGCCTATAAAACCAACATAGGCTGCTTCGCCGTCCTTGCCAGAGATTAAAATGGCTCGCTCTCGGGCCTTAACGCCGGATTCTCCGACACACTCCTAGAAAAGAAACCGAGAATTGTCCTGAACCCGTGAGAATTGTTAATGGCAGAAAATCCACAACTTAAACTGGCCCATGAGTATGTCCATTGGACCGGCGAACACATATTCCTGACGGGCAAGGCCGGTACCGGAAAAACGACATTCCTGCATGGCCTCAAGGCGTGCTGTACCAAACGTATGATTGTTGTGGCCCCGACTGGCGTGGCAGCCATGAATGCCGGTGGAGTGACCATACACTCCTTTTTTCAGATGCCCTTTGGTCCCTTGATTCCTTCTGTGTCTGGCAGCCCCACGGACAGTCAGGGCCAGGCCATTGTTCGGAAGTTTAGCCGTACCAAAATCAACATCATCAAGGGATTGGATCTGCTGGTGATTGACGAGATCAGTATGGTACGGGCTGATCTTTTGGATGGCATCGACACGGTCCTTCGCAAATACAAGGATCGTTTTCGACCCTTTGGTGGCGTGCAATTGTTAATGATCGGGGATCTTCAGCAATTGGCACCAGTGATCAAAAAGGAAGAATGGGCCATCCTGAGCCCGTATTACGAGACAGGATTCTTCTTTAGCAGTCTGGCCTTGCAACAGACTCGGTTTGTGAGCATTGAGCTGCAGCACATCTATCGTCAAAGCGATCCCAAGTTCATTGATCTACTCAATAGAGTTCGTGACAATCGAATGGATGTGGAGACCTGCCAGAGACTGGATCAACAGTATCATCCCGACTTTGTGCCGGCAGAGGGTACGGGTGTGATTACCCTGACCACACACAATGCCCAGGCGCACAGGATCAACGAGGCAAAACTTGCCAAGCTTGCAGGTCAAGCCAAGACTTTCAAGGCAGAGGTGAGTGGTGATTTTTCGGATTATCTGCATCCTACTGAAGCCCACCTGCAACTCAAGGTTGGGGCTCAGGTGATGTTCGTAAAAAATGACACGGCCCTGGAAAAGCGGTTTTACAATGGCAAAATTGGCACGCTCAAGGGGTTCGAGGACACGCTTGTCCGGGTTCAGTGCCCCGGGGATGAAGAGGTTATTTTGGTGTCACCCGTGGTGTGGGAAAACACCAAGTATACCCTGAATGACCAGACCAAAGAAATCCAGGAAGATGTGGTGGGTACATTTACCCAGGTGCCCCTGAAGTTGGCCTGGGCCATTACTATTCATAAAAGCCAGGGTTTGACTTTTGACAAGGTGATTATTGACGCTCGGGCCGCATTTGCCCACGGTCAAGTGTATGTGGCATTGAGCCGTTGCCGTACCCTGGAGGGGCTCGTCTTGAGCACCCGTATTACATCGCAGGCCGTGAAATCTCATTCTGATGTGCGGTCCTTTACGCATGACGTTGAAAACAATCAGCCCGGTCCTGAACAACTGGTCTTTGCCAAACACAATTATCAGCAACAGCTGGTGTTGGACCTGTTTGATTTTAGGTCGTTTCACTGGCCCCTGACACGGATGATCAAACGGGTGCGTGAGCAGGCCGTGGCCTTGCCGGAGAATCCTGTGTCCTGGTTCGAAGAGATTGATCAAAACGTGCGAGGTGATATTAGTGACATTGCCTTGAAGTTTCATCGACAAATCCTGGGCATCAGCGCGGATCAGACCACGGATCTAGAAACCCATGGTCTGTTGCAGGAACGCGTGATAAAGGGGAGTCTGTATTTTGAGGAGAAGATCAGGGACCTTCTCCTGAGCCCGATGACAGATCTGGTTGTGGAAACAGACAACAAGGCCGTGCGAAAGTCAATCGAAGAGGTGATCGATCAACTGACACATCTGATCAAGCTCAAATTGGCCTGTTTGAAGGCCTGCGACACCGGCTTTTCTGTTAAGACCTACCTGAAGGTCAGGGCTGAGGCTGCGATTAACATCCGGGGACCAGGCAAACGGAAAGCCTCTGGTGCGCGGGAAAAGGGTGTGGATGTGACGCATCCTGACCTCTATGAGCAGCTCAAGGCCTGGCGTCAGAAAAAGGCCGAGCAGACGCAGGTGGCGCCCCAGTCGCTCCTGAGCTTGAAGGTGATGATCAGTATTGCCAATGAAGTACCTGTCACCAGGATGCAACTCAAGCGAGTTCGAGGCGTGGGCAAAAAAACATGGGAGAAAATCGGTGATGACTTGCTGGACATTCTGTTGGCCTACAGCCGAGCCATGAAATAAACATTGTTTTGCATTTGAGATTACTGGCCATTCCGCATAAAATTATAATGTGACTCTATTTATAGTAAACCGAAGTTTCTTGAAAACGACAGGCTATGGATTGCCACGCTTTTATACAGATTAATGAAGAGGGGCAGTGCGACGCAAGCGGTCCCTGTCTGAAGTCGCAACTTACGCATAACCAGATTCGTTTTCTGAAAGGTGCCTTAAATCAAACCGCAAGACGTCTGCGGGAATCCTCATTTAGTAGTTATCGAACACTATTGGGGCAGACTTTGATCTTTCGTTTGACTGAGTCTTTTGAAGGCGTACTGCAGGTGACTCCGCAGGAAGTTCTGCTGGATATGGATCTGTTCTTTTTTACGCCGAGTCAAAAAGAAACCAGGCGGGACTTTCTTATAGCACTGCTTGAAAGAGCTCTGTTCCAATGGTGTCATCCCGAGTTTCACATCAGCCAGATCATGCATCATTCCCTGCATTTTCTCGCAGCGCAGGACAAGATTTGTCTTGCCACAATCCATGAGCTTGAGCAGAGAGAGTCCACGGTTGAATCCCGTGACTGGTTGGCCCTGCTTCAGCGAAGAGAGAAGCTGGTCGTTCTGGAGCAGTTCTGGAAGTGGGTGGGTGAGAAATGCAATATATGCACGATCCAAAATAAGGCGATAGCACTCTATCCCAAGGCCGGGCGAAAAATCAAGGAAGTCATGACTCGACTGATCTCGGCCTATGCGCAGAGCCAGGGTGTATGCCCGGACACACTTTCGTGGTTACGAAAGTTTTCTTGCCTCTTTCCTGATAGCCAGTCTGTGGTGTTCGTTTACTCGTTGGGCAGGCGTGTCACCAAAGTGATTCGTGTCTGTGGATCGGACGTTTTGGATGCCATGGCCTCTCCCGCCGCTTGTTCTTCCTTGCCTTATGGAGATGTACGCACTGATATCTTTTATGACGTGCGCCGCTATATTGATCCCTGGTTGGACCGATTAACACGATACCAAAAAGATCCTTCGCTGGCGGTTTTGGCGGAGAAACTTATTACGAGTGATATTCATGTCGTGGATGCGGCCATTGACACCTTGGTCGGGAGAATTCGTGACAAGAACAATGCAGAGGAGTCTCTGCGTTTGCTCTATGCCAGTCTCTACTATTGGTATCACCCGGATCGAGGCATGTGTCGGTCTATAGGATTGCGTGTCAGTAAGATTTTGGAGGATCTACTGACTGAGCGTCCCACAAGTTTTCCACCCAGTCATGTGAACCGTTGTGTGATACGTGGTGACTCAGCAGAGGTGAAGATCAGAGTTGCCAGGCTCTACCGTGTCAAGGAGACTCATGTCAGGGCCAGGCTTCAGTGGGCCATGAATGGATACCGGAAACGCCCATTGGACATGGACTGGGTCAAGGAAGAAAGTCTGGGGGCCCAACTGATTTTTAAAGGTGAGTTTCCCCTACTGAAGGGTTGGATTCACTACTCAGTTCAAGTTTCCTATGATCAGGGTGCCACCTGGAAAAGTGACGTCTATGATGCGCAGTCCAATGGGTTGCTCAAGGCAGTGGCTGATGAGCGGGGACATCGCATCCTGAGTTTTTATGCTGATACATTCAACCTTCGGTTGAACGAACAGCAACAGCCTGTGCGCGATGAAGTTGGATCGTATGTGTACGGCACCTTTGCCACGATTGCAGAGCAATTGCAGGGCATTAAGGACGAGGGGTATACACGCATCTATCCACTGGGGGCCCTGGCGCTGGGGTGGCCTGGCGAGGCAGGTCCTGATCCCTCGGTATTTTCCGTGTGGGATGGTATCACTGTGCGGCGTGACATGGGGGGCATTGAGGGATTGCTGGCGCTTCGCGAGGAAGCGGATAAACTGGGCATAAAGATTATTCTCTGCGCCTTGTCTCATTTCTCTCGGGCCCAGTGTGATTATCCCTACCATTACCCCGTGTATATTGCGGACCAGAATAAGACACTGCAGCGTCGGGCAGGCTGGGACGGTGAATGGGATGAGTGGTTTGACAGTTTTATGGTGAACATGCGGGATTTTGACAATGTGTCACGATTGGCTACATTGGCAGAGGCGCTTTCTGGATTGGGATTTGGCTTGCGTATTGATGTGGGACATGGCTACGACACGGTCTTTCCCACCCATTCGGAGCTGACCGCACCGACTCGCTTGTTGGGTGAGGTGACTGTCCCTGGATTCGAGCCGGTTGACTTGCGTGGTACTGCACAGCCCAATATCCCCCTGTTGTATCTGCACTATCGCGCTCAGAAAAAGAATCCTTCGATCCCTCTGATGTTTGCAGAACAGTGGCACGGGAATGAAGCACGTATGCTCCAGGCGGGTTCTATTCCCTACAATTCACTGATCAAGAACCTGGAGAATATTCGAACCGGAGAATCTGTACATCAGCCCTTGGGGCTCAATGACAACCTGCATTATCTGCGACAGATGGTTCGCGACTATGGCGGGCAGACCATTTCGCTCTTTAACAGTCATGATGAAGAGTCTCCCACCAGCAATTTCCAGAATATGATCTGGCCTGCCGCCGCCTTGCTCGTGTTCAGTAGCTACGGACCGCTCATGTACCATATCAGCCGTTTGCCAGGGCCTGAAGAAGGGAGCTTTCGGAAGCGTTTCGATCTGGCCTATCTGGAGTGCTGGAAGCATTGGGTGAACAATCGCTTTAACCATCCCTGGCCCGGGGAATCTGAGGCCAAGCAGGGTCTTTTACAGCAGTACCCTTATCTCAAGGGATTTGGGCTCTATTTGAGAGGTCTTTATAGTTTTGCGGACGAACATCAGGCCTTGACCAAGGGGTCGTTGGTGCCTATTGATACCCACAATGGACGCATTGCTGCCTTTGTCAGGCGGTATGGGGAACAGGCCTTTTTGTGTGTTTTTAATTTTCCCAATCCGCATGATGAGGGACAGCAGGCAGTGGACAGGGAATTCAATTTCTCGCTTAAGAGTACAGGTCTCGGAGAACCACTGCCTGTGATTCAATGGGATGAAATCTACGAGATCAAAGAGAAATACAATAATGCAGAGGGACGCAGGCGTCGCGGGAAAATGGGGTATTGGTCCGGCGAAGAACTCATGCACCTTGGCTTTGGCGGGGTGTTGACATCGGTGTCATCCCACGTGTATGAAATCATCTACCGGGACCATTCGATTCATGAAAAGTACGTATTGCCAGATTCTTTCTTACGGTATTTTCAGTATGGCAAGGAAGATCGTGTTCGCCATGCGTACATTGCTGCGGCTTTTCGCAGGGCCTGTCAGATGAAGCGGGGCGGCTTTAAGCGTTTTGTTGAGCTATTTGTGATTGTGGTGACGTGGATCTTAAAATCTCGCGCACTGGGTATCGCCGATCTTTCGACGGTTCTGGCAGAAATCAGTGAGCACGAGGCTCAGCAACGGCAGGTGATCATTGAGTTTCTGATGCGTGTGGCAGCGATGAGAAAACAGCAGATGGATATGGACATTCGCCAAGCGGCGGCGGACATATTACATTCCATCAATGTGGGGACCATTGCCATGGTGTCACCGGAGTCCAGGTTCAGCGGCAGTTCTGGCGGCGTGGGGTTGTATACCACGGATATTGCAGACGTGCTCAGTGAAATGGGATTTCATGTGGTCATTGTGACGCCCTTGTACCAGTGTAATCGTGACCAGATATTCAAACGGTACGCCCCAAGGTATGAAGGCCATACTACCAGCGTGACATTTCCCGAATTTGATGAAGGGGGGCGTTCCGTAGTGCCAGGTGGCCAGCCTGATGTGGTCAATTTCTTGCGTGCCAAGCTCAATCGCATGAGTCACGGACAACGATCCAGGGTGGAGGTCATTTATCTGGAGAATTCGGTTTACTTTGATGAGCCCTATGGGGGCTCGACCGCAGAAGACAAACTCAGGCGGGCTCGCTTGTTTGCTCAGTCCGCGTTGGAGGCCTTACGCTGCTACAACTATTACCCCACCATCATCCAGACCAATGAATGGCCCACCTGGCTCATCCCTGCGTATCTGCAATACCAGCCGACCTTCCGTGATGATCCCCATTTTGCAGAGACGGAAACCTTGAGTATGATGCACAATCCTCATCCAGCCTACAGTATTGTACTGGCCGAGAAGGAGTTGGCAAAATGGGCCTATTATTGTCAGGTACTCGATTTAGACCCAAGGACGCATTATGATTTGTTTTATGATCCATACAGTGCGACGGGCCATGACATTGACCTGACCCAGATCATGTTGAAGACCTCATCCTATGTGGGCACAGTGAGTCGTGCCATGAGGCAGCGTATCCTGGACGAGCCGTCCGTGTTTCGTCATGTCATGTTGTTTCGGGAAAAGGCAGAAACCGACCGGTTCTTTGGTCGGCGAAATGGATTTAACATGGCGGCTCGTCAACGGTTCTGGTTTGGCAGCAAAAGAAGCCTGCTCGAAACCTATAGCCATACGGCCTCCAGGCGTCTATTTCTCAAATACACGCGGAACAAGCAGAACGCCAAGCTCAACCTTCAAAATGATGCTTGTATTCGTTTGAGGCCGGATGATCCCAAACGCGATCACATCATCTTTGGCATGTTGCACAGAATCTGTCGACAAAAGGGGTTTGAATTGCTGGTGGATTGGAAGGTGTATCCGCAGTCCCATGGATTGGATATTCAGTATGAGCCCTGGAATATGCGGGGCTTTACTGTGCTGGAGTACTTTTTGTCGACACATGATCTCGCACAATTTGCGATCTGTGGTCGTGTAGAGGACAGTTTTGACGGACGACGGTTTGATGCCCAATTTCGTCGGATTGCAGGCTTACCTGAATTTCAGGGACGATTGGCCTATTATCCAGAGGGATCTTTGTCCCCGTCCCTCTATCGAAACCTGTATTTGGGCAGTCAATTCTTTGTCATGCCTTCCGGGGGCGATGTGGGAGAGCCCTGTGGTATCAGTCAGCAGGAAGCGCATGCCGGAGGTACACCCGTGGTGGCTCATCACCAGGACGGGCTCAAGGCCACCGTGTCTGATGGCAACTTTGGAGACATCAAGGATCCCACCAATGGCATCAAATTTAGAGGTTTTACAGGCGTGGCTTTGCTGGAGGCCCTAGAGGATGCCGTGGAAGTGTATACCTTTGGTCATCGAAAACTCTACCAGGATGCCCAAGGGAATCCTGTGAAGTTGACCCATGCAGAGATGTCCTACAATGCCTTTAATACGGACCATCGTTGGCTTCGTTTGTTGCATGACTATGTCAAAATGTATGCTCAGATTCACGGTCGACATCTGCCCGAGCAGTTGGATGCCCTCCAGTTGATCGTGGAGATGGATATGGTTAGCGATCGGGTCCCTGCTGATGCCATCCTGAAAAAGGGCCTGTCAGTACCCGAGGCCATTGATAAACTCATTTATGCCCTTTCTTGTGATGTCTCCTCTGTGCGGCGGGCTGCGGCCAGGGCTTTGACCCACCTGTTGGCCATGAAGAGTCTGACCCACAGAAGCACCATTCACAGCAAGCTAAAATGTGCTGCAGAATCGTCACATACCCTTCTGAGAGATGCAGCGCAGGCAAGTCTGGCTCGAATGGAGCCTTGACTCATTGCGGAGTTTTGATTTTTTATTTCGGATTGGCAGAGCCACTTCGCAGCCCTGTTTGATCTTTTGCTACCCTTGGCACAAATTCAATGCAACTGCAAAAATTACAAGCAATGGACATGAAGGAGATTTCGGTCTTCTCATGTTTCAGATAGACACGCTAGATGAAAAAAGATAACCGAGATGAGATGGGTTGTTGGTTTGTAAGTTCAACTTCTTTGAAGAGTTATAAGCTTTTGGGTGGGGATTATTCTGGTGGTGTAAAATTATCTGCTCGACCTCTTTGGGCCTAAGCATCAATGGCTGAGAATGTGCCTTATGCTTGCCATCAAAAGCTTAAAGCAAGGGCTGGTACTCTGACCCTGGCGAAGTTTTACCAAGTCGTATAGGGCTCGGTGAAGTCTCTAAGTGGTATCTTTTGCGATTTAATCATCCAGGACTGCGACAAATACGTGGTAGATGACAAAATCTCCCTGTGGGAGTGCATGGATTGTCTCGGATACGCGGGAGTTTCTAGGCAGCACTGAAGAAGGTGTCAGTTTGAAGGGAGGGATAGTCTTGAGTTTTTTGTGGTTGGCCTCAATTGAGTTGCCTACGGAGGTGCGTGCCTTTTTGATGTCACCGTCGTATACATAGGCTTCTGGGTCCAAATGGATTGGGCGTTGACGCAAGGCAACATCTTGGATCAGGCGTTTACGCAATTTATTGCTGATGTGGTTTTCGTGTTCGGTGGCATGTTTCTTACGCAGAGTCGCTGAGCCACGTAGCACTGCGTCCAGGATGAAGGGAATCTCTTCAGCAGGGAAGAGGGGGACCCAATCAACGGCCTCATGCTTTATCTTCACTTCGACGGCCTCCTCGCTTCGGCGATGTGGGCATAAAGGTCGGCAGCATCGTTCAACGCGGTTGTGCGTGTCCACTGTCCCTTGATGGCCGGCTTGACAATCAAGATACGCGTGCCGTCAAAGACCCAGGCGCCTCTGAGGTACGCCAATCTGCCCGATTGTTCGGTTGAGGCCTCTTGAAGGCGTTGGAGGGCATGGGTAAGTCCGCTTCGGAGAGTGTGTATTTTGAAGTCTTTCGCGGTCCTGGTCTGGTTCAGTTCGATCAGGCCGAGTCCCAGCTCGTGGTCCATGCCGCCGGAGGCGGAAACACGTAATGAACCGCTGGCCCACTCATTGAGCATCTTGGTGAGCATATTGGCGTAGGATTCAAGACCTGTGGCATCAAGTGGCTGAAGCGTGGGAATGTTCTTGGCTGCTTCAAGTGAGCCTGGTGTGTCGCTCTTATCGAAAATGTTACAGGTATCTTCAATGAGGGCAATTTCCTGGTCATTGAGGCCAAAGTACTCATAGATGAGTGGTTCCAACGCCGCTTGGAGCTTTCTTGACTTTTCTCGCTGTCGTTCGAGCCATTTCCGACGTTCTTTTTCATCGGTATCTTCGTCCTCGGATCGAAGACGAAATTCTGTTGACCGGAGTTTCTTGTCCAACTTTTCCGCGTCCACTTCTATTTCGTTCTTTAGACGTCGAATTTTGGTGGCGACTTTTGAGACAATGACGGATGCATTGGGACATGCCACCTCATTATCCGGCAGGAAGAAAGGCAAGCGGAATACTTCCGGCATATGTACTTTGTCACGTTCCGTTCCGAGGTTTGCTGCAGTGTGAAATACAAAGTAGCGAGCAAGCTTCGACTTGAGGAATGCGGTTAAGAAAAGCAAACTCTCGGTGTCTTCTATTGCCCCTGAAATTGATTGGAGTGAGTGCTGAAATCGAACACGATAGTCGAAAAAGGCTGCGTTACTGAATCCTTGGTTCAACAATACGAGTGGATACTGAAAGATCCGTTCAGCTGGCAACCGACGTGCTTTATCAGTTAAGTAATCGCGTTTTATGAGGTATTCATCAAGTTTGTGCGTAAGTATCTTGGGCAGCGAAAAAACATCACTAATCAATTCAGGTGTGACGAACCGATCAGTCATTGGCCAACTGAGTGCCTTAGGCTTCTTCGCCTTTTGCCCCAATCGCAACGGCTGAAATCCTTGTCCCTTACACCATCGCTTATGCCTCTGCTTTACTTCTCTTACAGTACCTACCAAATCCTTAAGCTTGGGCAGTGTAAAGAGATAGTCGAGGAATTTCAAGTCACATCGGGTGCCCCAGAGATGCGACTTCCATATCATGGCTGTTGCTTTTTGTTCCGGTGATCCCAGCAGGAGGCGAAGCGGAATCCATTTCCGGTCTTGTGGGGCGACCGAAATCACGCCATCCCGCAAATCCACACGGGATACCTTGGGCGTCACATATTCAATCTCATGCGTGGCAATATCCGGAGGCTGCTTGGTGAATCTTGCGATGTTGCATGGACAAAGGGCTTCTTTGAACAGGATAAAACGATAGTCAGCAAGCTGTACCACCTTGTCCAAGGTCACCCGCCGAAGCCATTGAGATTGAAACTTATCGGTCTGATTGAGGAACACCTTGGAGGGCAGCAAGAGACAGGCATGACCGGAATCATTCAGCACGTCTGGAGCGGCATCCATAAACTTGTGTGCAATCTGCTTGCTGCCACGTCCCGCCCAGGGGGGATTACCAATCACGATGTCAAACTGGCCCTCCCATTGTGGCGCTAAATCGAGAAAGTCCTCTTCCCAAACCACTGGAAGGTCAGGGGTTTTCTTCTTGGCATTGGCGAACTGAAGAAGGCTCGGTAGCTTTTCGCCCGTAGCCTTCATGTAGGCCAGTATGTCAGGTGGGTCAAACTGGTCAAGGAAGGCAAGATAGAGGCTGAAGCACGCAATACGGCATGCCGTCAGATTCTTATCCACACCCCGGAGAGAGGCAAGCAGACCACGCAAGTCCTTTGCCTGTTGCTCGGGCGATGGTTGGTTCCTTAGAGCTGTACGCCATTCGGCGGCCAAACGGTTGAAGATGAGTACAAGGAAAATCCCGGAACCTACCGCCGGATCCAGATATTGCTTGCCACGTAGCGGACGCACACCTTCCAGAGCGAGGTCAAGTGTCATCTCTGCTAGGAATCTCGGCGTATGGTAAGCTCCACTTTTGCGTTTCTCAGAACCACCTTCCTTTTCGAGGAAATCTTCGTAGATGGCACTGATGGTCTCGACAGGGATGAATTTAAAGTCATAGGCCCAGAAGCCAAGCGAACGCTGGCCTTTTCGTACTTCGTCTCCGTTCAGGAAGCGACGAACGGCCTGCAAGTGGTCGATTTTTATCAAATCGCGTTCGTTATCGAGGTCTTCATCAAACATGCTGCCGTTGAAGTCGCGTTTCAGGTCAGGGAAGAGCGTGTCATAGAGATCTGCGAGAGGGTCATGGCTTTTGTCCTCGACGAGCAGGTCCTGGATTCGTTTCCAGGAACGATTGGGGAAGTAGTTCTGCAACTCAATGATGCCACGGTCGCACAGGTAGCAGGTGAACAAGAGTCGTCCAAGGAATGCGTGAGCCACAGAGGGCTTCAGGGAGGCGTTTCCTTTGGTCAATTGATCACGGACTGCGCCAAGGTTGTCGATTAAGTACGCGTCCACGGCTTGCTGCGGATCGAATTTAGACTCATTCTCTCCTGAGTAGTATTGGCCCGTTGCTAGCTGGATGTAGAATTTCTCAGCCCAGCTTGCCTGTGTGGCGAGTTTAATCGTTTCCACGAGACGGTCCTCAATGTCTGCCTTACTGGCAACAGACGGGTTGACCGGTTTTGTCATGGACGAGAATACGCGTACCTTCTCGGGATTACGCAACAGAAGTACAGTTGCCACGCCTTGGTTCCAGAACTTCTGGTGCACGGCAGCCGCTTCTTCAGGACGGAGGGGACGCTTCTCGTCACGCACATAGACTGTGGGAATTCCGTCAAGTACCAAGACAGCGGTGAGGTTCATCGACTTCCATGCCCGGAGCAATAGGTGCTGATAAGGAAGCAACGTGCTGTCCCGGACTACGTCTCGCTTCGACCGATAACACCGGAAGCCTTGTGGTGGTTCAGGAAGATGTTTTGGATACGCTATGCTCATTGTCAGAAACCAGTGAATTCCTTATCAAAGCCAATAGTATAGACTGCATGGACTACAAGGGCAAATGAGAATCAAGGAGAAAAAGATGGCTGTTTTGAATGGCGAGAGCCCAAATCAAAAATCCGCCATCAAAAATCAAAAATGAAAAGAGTGGGTCTGTAAGCCGGGTCCTGTATCCCAAAGGGATGGCGATCATTTATCTGGACCGACTGTTGCCAGTCGGCTCTCCCCGAAGGGAAGCTACCTACCCGCTGTTGTGACCCGGGCCGAGTCATGAATCCGAAGATTCGGCCAGCTGCTTGGTATTGCAGGCGGTGGGGTTTACCCTGCCAATCCTGTTGCCAGGATTGCGGTGCGCTCTTACCGCACCATTTCAACCTTACCTGTGCCCGAAGGCCATTGGCGGTATATTTTCTGTGGCACTATCCCTGAGGTTGCCCCCGGTGGCCGTTAGCCACCACCGTGCCCTGTCCTGCCCGGACTTTCCTCCAGCCACCATGGTGACCAGCGATCGCCCAACCCACTCTTTTCATTTTAGATTTTAGATTCTGGATTTTAGATTCGTTTAACTTCTGGGGGGTATTTTAGCTGTATTTGCGGTCAGGCTGTAGGAAAACTCTTTAATTTTACTTTTTTGGTGCTCAGGCGCTTGACTTTATGGGCAGTGTTTGGGCATAATGTCTACGAATGTCCAAGAATGTCTAAGTAAGAGGAGTTATGGCCAAGGTGATTGTATGAGACTGGGTGTTCGCGATGTCGCTCACTTATTTGGTGTATCTGAGAAGACCGTGTATCGGTGGGTGGCTCAGGACAAGCTGCCCGTCTATAAGATGAGTGGGCAGCATCGGTTCAATCGGTCAGAACTTTTGGATTGGGCTACGAGTCATCGTATTGCGGTGTCGCCCCAGATCCTGGTGGAATCGGATGATGAGGAGTTGCCTGTACCGACTCTGTCCGAAGCACTGGGATCGGGCGGCATTTTTTACCGTGTGGGGGGCAAGGACAAGGCTTCCGTGTTGGCCCGGGTTGTGGCAGTTATGCCGTTGCCTGATGAAGTGGATCGGAAGTTTCTGCATGAGGTCTTGCTGGCTCGCGAAACCTTGGGATCCACAGCCATTGGTGGAGGCATTGCCATTCCCCACGCACGAAATCCCATTGTTTTACATATTGCCAAGCCTGCAGTGACCCTCTGTTTTCTAGACGAGCCAGTCGAATACGGAGCCCTGGATGGCAAGCCTGTGGACATTCTATTCACAATCGTCAGTCCCACAGTCAAGGCCCACCTGAGCCTGTTGTCCAGGCTTGCTTTTGGTTTGCAGGACCCGGAGTTTTCCAAGGCCATTTTGGAGAAAGGGATGCGTGAGGCAATCCTCGACCAAGCCAAGTGCCTGGAAGAACGCCTCTCGCTCAGTACGTCAAAATGAGTTTGGGATATCCGGTGTTTTTGGTGGCCCTGGCGGTGTGTGGGGTTGGTGGTTTTTTGTGTCTTTGTCTGGGGCGACGTGGCGTGGCGCATGGGTTGGGCGCGGCTACTGCGGTATTGGCAAGTGGGATGGCTTTGGTTTCAGGGCTGGATGGGATGATCCATTCAGCGTGGTCTTTGAGCTGGGCCTGGCCCGTGCCCATGGGGGCTTTTCAACTGGCCATGGATCCGTTATCCGGTTTTTTTGTGGCGGTGATTGCTGTGGTGTCATTGGTGGCATCGGTCTATGGCTATGGTTACCTCAAGCATGATGCGAAACGAAAAAATCTGGGTCTGAGTTGGTTCTGGTTCAACGGGCTGTTGGTCAGTATGTGGCTGGTGGTGACCGCGAGTAATGCGGTGCTGTTTCTGGTGGCCTGGGAATGCATGTCCCTGACCTCCTTTTTTCTGGTTATTTACGAGCATGAACGCCAGGAGGTGGTGGAGGCCGGCTGGACTTATCTGGTGGCAACGCACCTGGGTACAGCCTGCCTGTTGGCCATGTTTGTGTTGTTGTCCGGTACACAGGGTTCTTTGGATTTTGAGTCCATGGCTGCGGCCACGCCGACCATCGCGGGGTGGGCGTTTGTCCTGGCCTTGGTGGGGTTCGGCACAAAGGCGGGTTTGATGCCCATGCATGTGTGGCTCCCTCTGGCTCACCCGGCGGCACCGTCCCACGTCTCTGCTGTGATGAGTGGGGTCATGATCAAGACCGGGATCTACGGTCTGCTGCGCGTCTTGACTTTGCTAGGCGCCCCTGCGGTTTGGTGGGGCTGGACTTTGATTGCAGTGGGTGTGATCTCGGGTATCCTGGGGGTCTTGCTGGCCATGGTGCAGCACGATCTCAAGCGCCTGTTGGCATATCATAGCGTGGAAAATATCGGTATCATTACGCTGGGACTGGGGCTGGGAGTATTGGGGATTGGTACGGGCCATCTGTCCTGGGCGATTCTGGGGTTTGCCGGCGGGCTTTTGCATGTATTCAATCATGCGATCTTCAAGAGTTTATTGTTTCTTGGGGCCGGTAGCATACAACATGCCACCGGGACCTTGGAAATTGATCGACTTGGCGGCCTGCTCAAACGCATGCCTGTGACAGGTACCACCTTTCTAGTGGGCTCGGCAGCCATTGCCGGTCTTCCTCCATTGAACGGATTTGTCAGTGAGTTTCTGATTTATATGGGGGCACTCTCTGCTCTGGTGACGTCCTCCGGTATCCATACTGCCTGGGCGGGGGTTCTGATTGCAGGGGGGCTGGCCCTGATTGGAGGGTTGGCAGCGGCCTGTTTTGCCAAGGCCTTTTCCGTGATTTTCCTGGGCGAGCCCAGAGTGACCGCTTCTTCTGTGCATGAGTCGCCGCGATCCATGACCTGGCCTCTGGCGATGTTGGCAGCGGTGTGCATTGCCGTTGGGCTTCTTGGCCCGTTTGTGGTGCAGGGTATCAAGCCTGTGATGGCGACCTTGTTGGCCGGTCAGATTGATCCTGTCGCTTTGGATGGCACGGCCTTGCCGGTTAGATCTTTGGCGTGGATCAGCCTGGCTGCTGTGGGGCTTTTAGGCTTGGTCGGGCTGCTGGCTGGGATACGTCAGCGTCTGCTGTCACAACGTACGGTTCGACAGGCCCCCACGTGGGACTGCGGTTTCACCGCCCCGAATGCACGGATGCAATATACGGCTTCATCGTTTGTATGGCCGGTTGTGGCATGGTTTCACGCCTTCTTTCGACCGCAACGGCATGGATGTGACCCGGAAGGATTATTCCCGATTCAGGCTTCATTGCACACTGACATTAAGGACTGTTTTCTTGAGCGGGGCTATCGACCTTTATTTGCTCTGGTCGCACGTTTGGCAGGGATGCTTCGGTGCATTCAACAGGGGCGCAACCAACTCTATGTCCTTTATATTGCAATTACGATTCTAGTCTTGTTTATTTGGAAGATGAGGTAAACGATGTACTATGTCACGGGTCTGAGTCACGTTTTCCTCGCCATGACCTTGTCGCCCTTGTTGCTGGGTATCATCAATCGGGTCAAGGCCCGGTTTGCCGGTCGTCGGGGCCAGCCTTTGTGTCAGTTGTATTATGACCTGTTCAAACTGCTGCGCAAGGGGGCGGTGTATAGCCGAACCACGACTTGGGTCTTTCGAATCGGTCCCATGGGAACCTTGGCTGCGGTGGTTATGGCCCTGTTGTTTGTTCCCTTGACAGGATTTGGGGCCTGCGTGAGTTTTTCAGGGGACTTATTATTGATGGCCTATCTGTTGGGAGTGGGTCGATTTCTGACGGTTTTGGCGGCCATGGATACGGGTTCTGCCTTTGAAGGGTTGGGTGCCAGTAGGGAGGTCTTCTTTTCTGCACTGACCGAGCCGAGCCTGATCCTGGCCCTGGCCGCTCTGTGCAAATTGACTGGGCAGTTGTCCTTGGAGGGTATGTACGGCACTCTGGCCATGGCGGGCACAGCCCCTATGGTCCTGCCCCTGGTTTCGGCCGTCATGATGATTGTGCTTCTGGCGGAGAATGCCAGGATGCCGGTGGATGATCCCAACACGCACCTGGAGTTAACCATGATCCACGAGGTGATGGTGCTGGATCACAGTGGGCCGGACCTGGCCATGATTCAGTATGGCGCGGCAATCAAGTTGTGGATTTTCAGTGCCTTGCTGGTCGGTGTGCTGATTCCGATTCGCACGGGGATGGTCGTGGTGGACGGGCTTATCGGGTTGGTGGGTATCGGCGTGATTGCCGTGGTGGTGGGGATTATGGAGTCGACCATGGCGAGACTGCGTCTGCTGCATGTGCCGCAACTCCTGTCCATTGGTCTGGTGTTGAGTCTTGTTTCTTTGATCTTGGTGATGAGGTAAGTGATGGCGACCTGGATGGATGTTACGGCTGTACTGGTCATTCTGTTAAACCTGCGGTTGCTGTGCACCAGTCGATTGGGCACCTGCATCCAGACCGTGGCTCAGCAGGCCGTGCTCCTGGGATTGATTGCATTTTTGCAGCATGGCAGCGACCTGGGTGTGGAGTTGATCCTGATCGTCTTGTCTAGCGTGGCTATCAAGGCCGGATTGCTGCCGTGGTTACTCTTTCGTTCTTTGCGGCAATGCAATACCAGCCGGGAAGTGGTGCCCTTTGTGGGATTCTCCCTGTCCGGCCTGATCGGGCTGGCCATGCTGGCTGTGTGTTTCTCTATGGCAGACCGCTTGGCCCTGTCCGAGTTGCCGTGCCAGACCCTGCTCATTGCCACTGGTTTGTTCACGATCGTGACGGGTCTGTTTCTAATTGTATCACGCAAAAAGGCGATCACTCAGGTGCTCGGGTATCTGGTCATGGAGAATGGGATCTGGGCCTTTGGCATCGCCTTTGCGTTGCAGGAACCCCTACTCGTGGAGATGGGCGTGTTGCTGGATGTGTTGGTGGGCGTGTTTGTGATGGGTATTACGATCAACCACATCAACCGGGAATTTGACCATATTGATACGGACCAATTGTCCGTTTTGAGGGATTGACATGCTCATCTGGATGATGATATTGATGCCCGTCATGGCGGGACTGCTGAGCTGGGTCATACGCGGCTTTGTCGCGAGATCGATCCTGCTTGTGGTCACGGCCAGCGTGCATGCCGGTCTGGTCGGTTGGGTCTGGACCCAGCCCCTTACGCCAGAGGCCCATGCCTGGCTTGGCATCGACGCGCTGTCGCTATTGTTTCTGAGCGTGACATCGGGCCTGTTCCTGGTGGTGGCTGTGTATAGTGTGGGCTATCTCAGGCGTGAAGCTGTACACCGAGTCGAACGCGATTTCGAAGAGGGCGTATTATTTTCCAATGCGCCTGAAGCCCGGTTCGTGGGGTGTCTGTTGTTGTTTCTCGCCTCCATGACACTCGTCCTGGTGAGCCGTCACCTGGGTCTGTTGTGGATGGCTGTGGAGGCTACGACCCTGGCCAGTGCGCCCTTGATTGGATTTCACCGGCATCATCGCAGTCTGGAAGCGACCTGGAAATACCTGTTGATCTGTTCGGTCGGTATTGCCCTGGCCCTGTTGGGTAACTTTTTCTTTGCCGTGGCTGCGTCGCACTCCGAGCAGACGGTACACTTGACTCTGTCAACACTCCTGTCACATGCGCCGGCCCTCAATACCACCTGGCTCAAGGCCGGATTTCTCCTGTGCCTGGTGGGATACGGCACCAAGATGGGACTGGTCCCCATGCATACCTGGCTCCCCGACGCCCACAGTGAGGCCCCCTCTGCGGTCTCGGCTCTGTTGTCCGGGGCCCTGTTGAACTGTGCATTCATGGGCATCCTGCGAAGTCACTCGGTCATGGTGGCGGCCCATCTGGGTCGGTTCAGTGGTGATCTGTTGGTGGGCTTTGGTTTGCTCTCCATTGGTGTGGCCGCAGCCCTGATGATCGTGCAGACTGATTACAAACGCATGCTGGCCTATTCCAGTGTGGAGCACATGGGGATCCTCGCCCTGGGTGTGGGCCTGGGCGGAGTGGCCGGTTATGGGGCTATGTTGCACACGGTCAATCACTCGGTGACCAAGGCCCTGCTGTTCCTGTGTGCGGGCAATATCCTGGCGGCGTATCAGACCAAGGAGATTCAGGGCACCAGCGCACTGATCAAGCGGTTGCCTGTCACGGCCGTGTTTTGGCTCATCGGCATCCTGGCTATTACTGGGTCACCTCCCTTTGGCCTGTTCCTAAGCGAACTCACGATTCTAAAGGGCGCGGTTCAGACCGGTCACTGGATTTCGGCAGGACTGTATCTGCTGGGTCTGGGGATGGTGTTTGTGGTGATGATGCGTGCCGTCCTGGCCATGGTCTTTGGCCCGGCGCCGTCTGAGACGATCATGCAGACAGAGCCTCCTGATTCGGTGTGGCCTCTATTGGCCCTGGTGGCCGTGGTCTTGGGGTTGGGCCTGATGGTCCCTGCGGGGCTGGACCGGGTTCTGCACGCCGCCGCGACCTGTGGGGGGATGCTGTGATGAGTACGACTTTTTGTACCCTGACCAATGGCCTGGTCGTGGATGTTACTTATATTCCACGGGTGTCGTATGCCGTGTTTCGTCGGTCCTTGATCGGGGCCGTGGCAGCCGGTGCCAGGGTGGTTTGCCTATGTGTGGTGCCTGTGGCAGACACGCGCAGACTCCTGGTGGTGCTGGCCCGTGATCATGCCGGGAAACTCGACTTGGTCTGGACTGATGTGGGGGCCACCTATCCCAGTCTGACAAATGAGTGTCCCCAGGTCCACCTGTTTGAGCGGGAGATCTATGAGCAATGGGACATCCTGCCCCAGGGGCATCCCTGGCTCAAGCCGGTGCGGTTTTCTTCGGGACACGTGGGCGTGATGGACTTTTTCCGGGTGGCAGGACCCGAGATCCATGAGGTCGCAGTCGGCCCGGTGCATGCCGGCGTGATCGAGCCGGGCCATTTTCGATTTCAATGTCACGGTGAAACCGTGACGCACCTGGAGATCTCGCTGGGCTATCAACATCGTGGTGTGGAATGCCGCATAATCTCAGGGCCGATCAATGGACGTATCCACCTGATGGAGACCTTGGCCGGGGACACAACCATTGGCCACGCCGGGGCCTATAGCCGTCTTGTCGAGGCGATTAGTCACACGCCCGTGTCGGCCCGCGCCCAGGCCATTCGTGCAGTGGCTGCAGAGCTGGAACGTCTGGCCAACCACATCGGCGACCTGGGGGCCCTGGCCGGTGACGTGGGATTTTTACCCACGCAAAGTTACTGTGGACGGATTCGGGGTGATGTACTCAACCTGACAGCGGAACTGTGCGGCAACCGATTCGGACGCGGGCTTGTGCGCCCAGGGGGTGTGGGGTTTGATCTGGATGAGACACGTGTATCGCGACTCAACCTGGGTCTGGGCCGGGTAGAGAAGGATGTCACGTCAGCGGTGGAGTTGATGTTTAACAGCCCATCCGTACTGGCGCGTCTGGAGGGTGTGGGAATTGTGACACCACAGCAGGCCGTGGAGATTGGTCTGGTGGGTGTGGCAGCCCGTGCCTGTGGCCTGGAGCAAGATGTTCGAAGAGACCTGCCATACGGCTTGTATGCCATGGCTCAGATGCCGGTATCTGTGTGTACTGCAGGCGATGCGCATGCCAGGGCGATGGTGCGATGGCTGGAGGCGAAGCGATCCATGCGGTTCATTCAGGATCAGTTGGCCTCTCTTCCTGCCGGGCCGGTGATGCGAGCCATGACACCGTGCGCCGGGGATCGGTTGTCAGTCTCCCTGGTCGAGGGTTGGCGAGGCGAAATCTGTCACGTGGCCTTGACTGATGCGCAAGGCGAACTGGCTGCCTATAAAGTGGTGGACCCATCGTTCCATAATTGGTCTGGTTTGGCTCTGTCGCTGCGTCATCAGCAAATCTCTGATTTTCCACTGTGTAACAAGAGCTTTAATCTATCCTATTGTGGCCATGATTTATGAGAGGATGACACATGTTTGATATATTGCGAGCACGATTCCAACAAAAGTACCAGACCCTGAGTTATCCAGATGGGCCAAGTCCGACCCTGCCGGATCGGTTTCAAGGCAGGCCAGTCATCCAGCCCATGGCCTGTGTGTCGAGTTGTTCGGCCTGTGTCGAGGTCTGTCCCACCGGGGCCATTGACATATCGGGCCAGGGCGATCATCGCCATGTGTGTGTGGATCTGGGGCGTTGTCTATTTTGCGGGGCCTGCGAGTCTGCGTGTCCTGCCGGGATCATCCGGTTTGAGCGGGATCACCAACTGGCTGTGTCAGATCGTCAGTCGCTGGTGGTTGATCGGACGTCTGAGGCCTGTGCCAGCGTTCACGATGGCTTGATTCAACGTGTATTTGGTCGGTCCTTGAAACTTCGTCAGGTCTCCGCAGGCGGCTGCAATGCCTGCGAAGCGGATGCCAATGTTCTTGGCACCCTGGCGTGGGACATGGGACGCTTTGGTATCGAGTTTGTCGCGTCGCCACGTCATGCAGACGGTTTGTTGGTGACCGGTCCGGTCACGGAGAATATGCGAGAGGCCCTGATCAAGACATACGAGGCCGTGCCCAGTCCCAAGGTGGTGATTGCCGTGGGGGCCTGTGCGATTAGTGGTGGACTATTTGTGGAACATCCAGAAGTTTATAACGGCGTAGAAGGATGGATTCCCGTGGATCTCTATGTACCTGGCTGTCCACCACATCCCCTGACGCTCCTGGACGGATTGCTTCGTTTGTTGGGACGAATCGATTAATGCTGGCATTTCAGAGTGATGATCTCAATGGCGTTGTTGTATGCTTCCTGGGTCTCCTCCAGGTTTTTGACAGAGAGCATAGGGGCATTGATCAGTCCATCTCGGATACTATAGATCAGACCATGCACACAGATTTCTTCGCCGCGCCGCCACACATCGGCCATGACACTGCTTTGGCAGACATTGAGCACTTGTTCCGCCACGTTCAACTCGCACATGCGTTCAATTTGTTTGTCCGGGGACAGAGGGGTGAGCAGGGATTTATGTTTTGTGAAGACCTCGCGAATGTGGCTGAGCCAGTTGTCGATGAGGCCATAACGATGACCGTTCAAAGCGGCCCTGATACCGCCGCATTCATAGTGGCCACAGACCATCACGTCTTTGATCTTGAGTATGTCTACGGCGTATTGGAGCACGGACAGGCAATTCAGATCCGTATGAACCACTGTATTGCCGATGTTCCTGTGGACAAAGAGTTCACCCGGGCCGACGCCCAGGATCTGGCTGGCTGGCACACGGCTGTCTGCGCAACCGATCCAGAGATACTGGGGTGCCTGTTGAAGAGCCAGGCGTTCAAATAGGCCTGGATTCTCTCGATTCATTCTTTCGGCCCACGCCCGATTATTCTCAAATAAACCGTCTAGCATAACATGAATACTCCCGTTTGACATGGATTAACAGTACACGCAAACAGTGTACTGGCTGGGAGATGGTTTATCAAGTCTACAAAGGTCCGGACATCACGGGTTGTGTGGCCAGTTTATGGCTGCCGCTATAGACTGTTCAAAAGAAGGCCGGAAGTCATCATCAGGCCATTTCGAGTGACCTTCCATATCAGCTTGCTTCTTTGCTCAGGGGGTTCTTGAGTCGTATGATGAAGCAGACGCCCCCGAGTTGTGAATCAGAGATTCTGACACTGCCTTTGTAGGCTTCTGCACAGGCTTTGACTGAGAGTAAACCCAGGCCACTGCCATCTTTTTTTGTGGTGACGAAGGGTTCCATGATACGTGCTCTGTCAGTCTGGGGGATGCCGGTTCCATTATCATGTACTTCAATCACGCAGTCCTGTTCCTGTTCCAGAATTTTGACAAAAATCTTTCCCTTTTGCTCAGTGGCGTCGGCTGCATTAATGAGAAGATTCAGGACCATCTGGTGGATTAACAGGGGATCGCCCCGGAAGTCCAGGGTATCCGGGGCGTCCATTTCAAGTGAGCAGTGGATGAGTTTCTTGTGCAGGCGGGCTAAATTGAGGGTTTCTTTGGTCTTTGTGACCAAATCAAAATTGACTGACTGCTCGGTTGTCTCCTGCGAGGGCGCCTTGCTTAACCGTTCTGTCAGGTTAAACAACGCCTGATTCGCCTGTTCCAGCTGTTTAAGCAGATATTGCTTGTCTTCCGGGATACTGGGGCCCGTGCTGAGTTGCGATGTAGCCAGTTTGGAGATAGTCAGAATACTCCCTATGTCATGGGCTACAGAAGAGGCAAAAAGTCCGGCTGCAGCGCGGCGTTCAGAAGCGATCAATATGTCTCTGTACGACTCAATCTTTTGTTCGTCTGAAGCAATTCGTTTGAACATGCAGAAGACCAATACAAACAGAAGAACCGTCGTTGTCAGTACAAAAAGAGAGCCTTTGATCTGTTCGACTTTGGCGAGCTCGGACACGGACATGGAAAGCAAAGCGGCAATCTGTCCGGACAACAGGATATACACAGAGGCCACTGTAAAGTAGCATGCTGACACAATTATTGCCTTCCGAACGGGGCGAATACGCAGCACTGGCGGTTGTTCCGATGTCTCTGAAAGAATGTTGTGGGTATCTGACATAGTAATCCTCTCTATTCATTTATGCCACACCAGGCCCTCTTCAATTTGGCTTGCGTAGTATATAAGGAAAGGGTTCATTTTGTAAAACAATTCTGGAGCGATCTTTAGATCATCCCTATTTTCTTAAAAAACTGCTTGATTAATTCAAACGCGCATTTAAAATGTATATTTAAATCGCACGTTTAAATTGGGAAAGATAGCGTTATGGTGATGCGTAAAGATGGGTGCGATACTCGTGAGCGACTGTTAGAGGTGGCGGCTCGGGTATTTGCTGAGAGGGGGTATAAGGACACGACAATCGCACAGGTGTGTAAGGCTGCACACGCAAATGTGGCAGCTGTAAATTATCATTTCGGGTCCAAAGATGGACTGTATGGCCAGGTTTGGCGACAGGCATTTGACAAGTCATTTGAGATCCATCCTCTGGATGAGGGATTGTCCGAGAGTGCGTCGGCTGAGCAGAAATTGAAGGCGCTGATTCGATCGCATGTACACCGGGTTTTGGATCAGGGCACATTGGGCGAAGCAGGGCAGATCCTCCTGATGGAGATGGCGAATCCTACGGAGGTCATTCAAGAGGTGTTTGCCGACGCACTTCAGCCGGTCGTGATGTACACCTATGCGGTGATTAAGGAGTTATTGGGGCCTGACGCGCCGAATGATCAGATCCATTTGTGTACCATGAGCGTGGTGCATCTGTGTTTTGCATTTAGTCATCGTCGCGGCAAGCATGCCAAGCATCCGTTCAATACAGATATTATGGCGGCCGAGGGTTTTTCAGACCGCTTGGCCGATCATATTACAGAGTTTTCCCTGGCTGGCATTGCCGGGATTCGGGCGAAACTGTCTAAAGACAGCTGAGAGCTAATAAAAGAGGTAATTGTATGCGAAATTGGATTGTATCGATTTTTTGTGTGGGCCTGATAGGGGGGATGGCTGGATGTCGGTCGAGATCTAAGTCTCTGCCTGTGGCGCCGGTTATGGCAGTGCCCGAGGCATTTTCAGCCACAGGATCAGAGGTTTTGCCTGAGAAGTGGTGGTTGTCTCTGGATGATCCTCTATTGAATGAGTTGATTGAAGAGGCCTTGGCCGGAAATTTTACCCTGCAGACGTCATGGGATCGGTTGGTCCAGGCCGAACAGATTGCGGTCAAGACCGGGGCTCCCTTGTTGCCGAGTGTGAGGTATCAAGCCGGTGCCACACGAACACGCCGGGAGCCAGGTCTGCCTGAGGAATATACAACCAGTCTGTCGGGTGGCCTGGTGGCTTCCTATGAAGTAGATCTGTGGAATAAGGTGCGTTCTGGTCGTGAGGCGTCCTTGGCTGATGTTCGGGCTAGGGCCCAGGATTTGGCAGGTGCGGCTGTCACTTTAAGTGCGACGGTGGCCAAGACTTGGTATCAGTTGGCCGAAGGCAAGCTTCAGGTGGCTTTGGTGGCAGAGCAGTTGGAGGTCAACAAGAAGGTGCTGGTTCTTGTGACCACGCAGTTTCGCAATGCCAAGGTGGGGGCGCCCGATGTGTTGCGTCAGAAACAATTGGTGGAATCTTCGCGGGGACAAATGATTCAGGCTATAGAACAGGTTAAGCTGTTGCAGCATCGACTCTGTGTGCTGGTGGGTCGTGTGCCAGATCAGGCTTGGGCCGACCAGATGTTGGCTTTGATTGAGTTGCCACCCTTGCCTGTCACTGGCGTACCCCTGGAGATCATTCAGAAGCGTCCGGATGTGGCCAGTGCATTTTACGCGATTCAAGCGGCTGACTTACGCACGGCTGTGGCCATTGCAGACAAGTATCCTTCGCTGAGTCTCACAGGGACTTTGACCACGTCTGACTCTCGGATTGAGGACCTGTTTGACGATTGGCTGGCCAGTTTGGCTGCGAGTTTGGCAGGGCCTGTGTTTGACGCGAATCTGCGTGAGGCTGAGGCTGAGCGAACGCGTGCCATTTTGTCACAGGCCATACATACCTACAAACAGACCGTGTTGGTGTCCATTCAGGAAGTGGAAGACGCCCTCGCGCAGGAAACCCATCAACGGGCCTATTTGGCGAATCTGGGAACGCAGTTGAATCTGGCCCAACAAACGTATCAACAAACCGATCAGCGATATAAAAAAGGCATGGGGAATTATCTTCGTGTGCTGGATTCTCTGGTACTACAGCAGCGATTGGAGCGTTCACAGTTGAGTGCCCAGCGGGCGCTGATTGAGCGACGCATTGATTTATGTCGTGCCCTGGCGGGTGCCTGGGATATGGACCGTCCAGACATGGCCTATTTATCCAACTAATGTTCTGCGAGAAAACATAGTATAAGGTGAGTTTATGAAGAGCAAACAATCTGAAACCAATGCGGGAATCGGTACAAAGCTAGTGGCCTTTTTAGTCAAATTGTTCATTCCCATTATGATTATTGCGGCGGCGGCCACATTTTTCGTGGTTCAAATGAAGACCAAGCCCTTGGCCAAACGCAAGCCTCTTCAGTCTCAGGCCAAAAAGGTGCAGGTGCAGACCGTGAACCAGACGCAGGTGCGAGTTGTTGTGGACGACATTCAAGGGCCTGTGATACCGGCACAGGCCGTGACGCTCAGTCCTCAGGTCTCTGGTTTGATTGTGACACTGAGTCCCGATGTCATTCCGGGCGGTATTGTGTCCAAGGGCCAGGCCCTGTTGGGCATTGATGCGAGTGACTATCGTTTGGCATTGCAGCAGCGACAGAGTGATGTGGCCAAGGCTCATTTAAAACTGGAGTTGGAGCGAGGTAACCAGACCATTGCCAGGCAGGAATACGATATGCTCAATGAAGAGATCTCCGAGGAGGATCGGGCTTTGGTATTGCGAGAACCGCATCTGGTAGAGGCGCAGGCCTCTCTGGAAGCGGCTCAGGCAGCCGTGCGTCGCGCTGAGTTGGATTTGAATCGTTGCCAGGTCGCGGCTCCCTTCAATGCCGTGGTTCAGGAGAAGCAAATCGATCTGGGTACACGCGTGTCACCCGGGTCGAGCCTGATATCCTTGGTGGGAACAGATGAATACTGGATTGCAGCCTCTGTGCCGGTCAGTAAACTTAAATGGATCAATGCACCGTCCGGACAGGACGGTACAGGCTCCAGGGTGACCATTTATGATCCAGACACATGGGGGGCTGGCCTCTCGCGTGAAGGTGTGGTGATTCGTTTACTCAGTGATATTGAGCCGGATGGTTTGATGGCGCGTCTGTTGGTGTCTATCAAGGACCCCCTGGCCTTGTTGCCTGAAAACAAAGACAAGCCAAAGTTGCTGCTTGGGTCCAAAGTGGATGTGGAAATACAGGGTGAGATTCTTGAGTCGGTTATTCCCCTGCAACGGGAATGGCTCCGCGACGGGGATAACGTCTGGGTGTTGACAGAGGACAATACTTTGAAGATTCAACCTGTTGTCACCAGTTTTCGAGGGAAAGAGCAGGTGTGTGTGGTCAGTGGTCTGGCCGATGGGCAGCAGATTGTGTTGACCGATATTGCCGCACCGGTTGAAGGGATGCCATTGCAGCAGGTCGGTGAGATCGCACTGGAATCGAATCAGTCCATGCCTCAGGCAGGGCAAGGAGAGTAAGATATGACATTGAATGAAGATCACAAAACGGGGTCGAAGGGGATGATCGCCTGGATGACACGGAATGGCGTGACACCAAACCTGCTGATGATTATTTTTATTGTGGGTGGGTTTCTGTTTGCCAAGTCGATCAAGCAAGAGGTGTTTCCCGAGTTTGATCTGGATATGGTCGTCATTAAGGTTCCGTATCCAGGCTCCAGTCCGGAGGAGGTGGAACAGGGCATTGTTCTGGTGCTCGAAGAAGCGGTGCGTGGTTTGGATGGTATCAAGGAAATCCAGGCATCTGCCAACGAAGGTATTGGCATTGTGACCATAGAGCTGCTGGAAGGTATCAATGAGCAGAAGGTGTATCAGGACATTAAGCAACAGGTGGACCGTATTGTCACATTCCCGGAAGATGCAGAACGTCCTGAAGTTAGTATGATTATGCATCGCCGGGAAGTGATGGATATTCAGTTGTATGGTGATGCGTCTGAGTGGGTCTTGCGGGAACTGGCTGAGCAGGTGCGTGACGGTCTCCTGCAGTATCCGGATATTACGCAGGTCGAACTTCGCGGTGCCCGCACCTACGAGATCCATGTCCAGATCAACCAGGAAACGCTGAGACGGTACAATCTGACCTGTCAGGGCGTGGCCAATACCATTCGAAGATCGGCCATTGAATTGCCCGGGGGGTATATCGAGGCAAAAGGTGGGGACATTCTCTTGCGTGTCAAGGAACGTCGCGACTGGGCCAAGGAATTTTCGCGTCTGCCCATCATTACCACAGTTGGAGGCGGTACTGTGTATCTCAGTGACATTGCTGAGGTGACCGAAGGGTTTCAGGACACAGACAAGGTGGCGTTTTATAATGGGAAGCGTGCGATTGGTATTAATATATTTCGTGTGGGCAGTCAGACGCCCATCGGTGTATCAGACGCCGCTCTTAAGGCCATGGCACAGATTGAAGAACGCCTGCCGCCTGGGGTGGGGTGGACCGTGGGACGCGATATGTCGGATATTTATCGCCAGCGTTTGGAATTGCTGTTACGCAACGCCTTTCTGGGGCTGATTTTGGTGCTGTGTCTGCTGGGGCTCTTCCTGGAATTCAGGCTGGCGTTCTGGGTCACCATGGGGATTCCCACGTCCTTTCTGGGCGGCTTCTTATTTTTGTCTGGCATGGGTGTTACGATCAATATGATTTCCATGTTTGCCTTCATCATTGCCCTCGGGATTGTGGTGGATGATGCCATTGTGGTGGGGGAAAATATCTATGAATATCGCAACCGGGGCATGAGCCTGCTGGACGCGGCCATCCAGGGTGCCAAAGATGTGGCCTTGCCCGTGACATTTAGCATTCTGACCAACATGGTGGCCTTCTTGCCGCTCTGTTTTGTCCCTGGGATTATGGGCAAGTTCTTTATTGTGATTCCCCTCGTGGTGATCACGGTCTTTGGCATTTCATGGATTGAGGCCCTGTTCATTTTACCGGCCCATCTGTCCCATGTGCCCAAAAATCGCAGAAATCCCATGGCTCAGTATCTGCACAACAAACAGCAGGCATTTAGTCAACGGTTTATTCGCTTCGTTGAGACCCGGTTTGGCCCATTTTTGGATCAATGCATCAAATATCGCCAGATTAGTGTGGCCATCGGGTTTGCCATATTGATTGTGATCGTGAGCTTTGTGGCCAGCGGTCGCATTGGTATTGTGATGATGCCGCGTGTGGAATCTGATGTGGCCGTTGTCACGGCGACACTGCCCTATGGCAGTCCCATGGACAGGGCTGAAACGCTCAGTCACATATTGGTTAAGAAGGCCGAAGAAGTGGTCGGCGATAATGGGGGCGATGAGCTATGCAAAGGGATCTTCACCAGCATCAATGAGCATAAGGTGGAGGTCAGTATTTATTTGACTGACCCTGAAGTGCGAACTCTGGGGACCATGCAGCTGATCAATAAATGGCGTGATCACGTGGGACTGCTTGAAGGACTGGAATCCCTTAAGTTTGAAGCCGACCGAGGGGGTCCGGGGTCTGGTGCCGGATTGACCATCGAATTGAGCCACCGGGATATTGCCGTGCTGGACAAGACGAGTGAAATCCTCGCCGCCAAGTTGAGTGACTTTTCGAATGTTATGGACATTGACGATGGGTACACGCCCGGCAAACAACAGCTCAATTTTACCATGAAGCCCAAGGGGCTGAGCCTGGGGTTGACCGCCTGGGATGTGGCTCGCCAGGTGAGAAGTTCATTTTATGGGGCAGAGGCCCTGCGTCAGCAGCGAGGACGCAATGAAGTGCGCGTGTTTGTCAAGCTCCCCGAATCGCAGCGTGACAGTGAGTACAACATTGAGCAACTTTTGATCCGTACACCCAAGGGACGCGATGTGGCATTGATGGAGGTGGCCTCTGTGGAACGAGGCAGGGCCTATACCACCATCTCTCGCCGCAAAGGTCAGCGCACGGTGACCGTCACTGCCAATGTGGAACCTGCCAGAGAAACCAATCAGGTCCTTGGGACACTCAAGCAGGACGTGTTGCCTCAATTGGGCGAAGCATATCCTGGACTGTCATATGACTGGGAAGGTCAGCAGGCGGATATGCGTGAGAGCATGGGAGGGCTGTTTAAAGGCTTTGGTATGGCCATGTTCGCCATCTATGCCATGTTGGCCATTCCATTCAAGAGTTACATCCAGCCTGTCATCGTGATGGTGGCCATTCCATTTGGTGTTGTAGGGGCTGTTTTGGGCCATGTGCTCATGGGCTACTCCCTGAGTCTTATGAGTATGATGGGGATTGTGGCTTTGTCCGGTGTGGTGGTCAACGACTCACTTGTATTGATTGACTATGCCAATCGCTTGCATAGAAACCAGGGATACACGGCCTTTGATGCGATCCATCAGGCAGGCATCCGTCGTTTCAGGCCTATTATCCTGACCACGTTTACGACCTTTGGCGGTTTGGCGCCTATGATTTTTGAGACGTCCATGCAGGCACGCTTTTTAATTCCCATGGCTATCTCGCTGGGTTTTGGTATTTTGTTTGCCACCACGATTACGCTGATTCTCGTACCCTGTTTGTACCTCATGATCGATGATTTTACGACTTTTTGGAGTCGAGTGATGGTTGAGGCATATGGGCGTTCGGAGCCTGACACTGCCTTGGCTACAGAGGTGATTAAATAACAGGACTTTTGCAAAAAGCCCTGTGGTGTACAGTTTTTGGTTTTCAGTTTTTAGTAAAACACGTTTTTTACGCTGTATACTGCCTACTAAAAACTAAAAACTTGAAGTTTGCAAAACTTCAGTAAATAAGTACGATTAGATAATCCATGCAAAAAATCAAAAGCCTCAGTATGCCCATGTTGGAGACTGAGACTTTTTTGTTCTGGTTGTTATCACGCTGACTGCAGACCTGTTAGCAGTCACATGTCTGTCTGGAGCCATTTACTTTCATTGTCACTTTGTCTTGGTCTTCGGATCAACGAAGGTCAGGCCGCTTTTGATGGCTTGGTCTCGAATGGCCAGGGTGATGGCAGATCCGAGTGTCTTTTGAGAGGGTTGGCTCTTCTTGACCTGAGCGACATAAGCATTTCGTTGCTCATTGAGTTTCTTAATCTGCACTTGAATGTTGGCTCGCTTTCTGGCCTTTTGATCAATGTAGACAAATCGCTGTTTGGGGCTCATGGTCTTCATGACTTCAGGCAAGTCATTCGGTTTCAGGGTATTGGGATCAAGGCCTTTCCGCTTGATGGCGTCCACCAGGTCCCAATGGCTGTTTGAGTAGTTGGAAGAAGCCTTGGCCACGGCCCGCTGGAGTGAGGAGGTTACGGAGAGTCGCTTGGCATTGTGGTCCTGAGCGGCCTGTGCAGTCTGACGTTCGGTGCCTTGGCGTTCGAAGGGGATGTAGGTGCTGTTCAATTGTTGACTGAGCAGGGCGATCTGATCATCCTGCGGGGCCGGGATGTAGACAATCTTCTGGTTTTGATTAATGTTGAGATATTGGCCATCTGCGATTAATGCACCCTGCTTCCACTGGCCCTCAAGTCCCGCTGCCTCAGACCCGCAGTGGATCGTGTTGACGATAATGCCTTTTTTTATGGCGGCTTTATTACTGATCTTGTAATCCACTGGGCCCTGTGTGAAGGGTTCGTTGCCTGCAATGAAGATGACTTTAAGATCCCTTGAATTGTCACTCCACTTCAGTCCTTCGACAGCCTCCTTGATGACCCATCCACAATATTCATCACCGCCATTGGTGTGCAGGGCGAACAGCTCTTCAGAGAGGGTGTCCAGGTCCGTGGTGAATGGTACGATGGATCGAATGTAGCCTGAGGCTTGAGGCAGGCTGCTTTTGCCATATTCAAACAGGGCCACGTGAATCTCCGGTGTCACACCATCTCTCTGCGACGAGATAAACTCATTGACAATGGACCACAGCTCGCCCCGAGCCTGGTCAATCAGGCCGGACATGCTGCCACTGGTGTCCAAGAGTATGGCCATCTGCACCAGGGGCTTCGGGGGACAGATCACGGGCTTGTTGACGCGCGTAGCCCTGACCGGGGTTACGATGGGGTGCTCCTGTGCGAAACACAGAGGTGAGAGTATCAGACAGGCCATAGAAAAAACAACAGTCATGTGTCTCATGGGTCTTTCCTTTCAATAATGATCTTCAAGTTATATCACTATTAATAATACGCATGAGATCTGTGTTGGGGTGTAAAATGTATGTAAAAAGTTAGAGACCAGGGGGCAGGGGGCCTTTTCTTTGTCGCGAGCTTTGTCGATAGGTTCCTTTGTCGTTGTTTCGACAAGGCTCGCGACAAAGCTCGCGACAAAGCTTTCGACAAGGCTCGCGACAAGGCTTGCGACAAGGTTGAGACGGGAGGAGGCCTTAAGTGCCATTCGGCTCTAGGCCTGGCGGATTTCGATGCTGGTGTCTTTTAGATGCTGCTTGACGGCACTGATTGGGACTTCCTGCCTGTGGAAGATACCTGCGGCGAGCCCGGCCTCTACGTCGGTTTTATCAAAAACCTCGGAGAAGTGTTCGACACAACCGGCGCCGCTGGAGGCAATGACCGGGATGGTGACTGCGTCTCTTACAGCATTTATCAGTTCGAGATCAAAGCCGGAGTTTGTGCCGTCTTTGTCTATGCAGTTGAGCAGAATTTCACCGGCACCCAGTGCTTCGCAGGCCTTCACAAAGGTCACGGCGTCGAGGTCTCGGCCTTCTCTGCCGCCCCTGATGGTGCACTGATACCAGCAGTATCGTTCGCCATTGGGACCCGGTGTGGCAGTCTCTATGATAGGGTGCTTTTTGTCATCTGGATCGGCCACGTACCGGCGTTGTGGGTCCACCGAGATCACCACGGCCTGGTTGCCGTATTTTCGCGAGATCTGTTCTATCGAACTGGTGCCAGTCATTTTGCCACTGGCCAGATACGCTTCTACAATGGTGACGGCATCACTACCAATAGAGATTTTGTCTGCACCTGACCTGAAATATTCGTGTGCGACGTCAAGGGCTGTGTAGTGGTGCCCGTCCTTGTCCGTAAAGGCTCGGATACCACCGCCGATGGTCAGCGGTACAAAGACGTTCTCAGATGTTTTTTTGAGCACCTCGATCATGGGCATGTCTTCCAGGGGAAAGTCCCTGAAGCCCGTGATATTGAGAAAGGTGATTTCGTCTGCACCCTCGTGGTAATAACGACCCGCCAGATCCACCGGCATACCAAGATTTCGCACTTCGCCTTCTTCACGTACGTCATACTGATCGCCCTTGGTCACGACCAAATCGCCTGCATCGTTGGACCTGACGTCCAGGCAGGCAATGATACGTTTGGCCAGCCGTGTTGTGGGGCCGTTTAAAGGCATCGTGTTTGTGGGTTCTGTCTCAGTCTCAATGAAGTTGCCAAAGAGTTGCAGACCGAGTTGCCCGCTTTTTTCAGGGTGAAATTGAGTGGCCACAATATTGCCGTACTGGATACTGCTCACAAATTGATAGGCATAGTCTGTGGTGGTTAAGACGACGCTCTTTTCCTCTGGTGCGACATGGAATGAGTGGACAAAGTAGAATTTCTCAAGGCCTGTTAAGCCATTGAGTAATCTGGAAGATTGTCTGGCACAGAGCCCATTCCAGCCAATGTGGGGTACAGACAGATCGGTCTGGAATCGCTTGACTGTACCAGGGATGATACCCAGGCCTGCGATACCTGGCGCTTCCTCGCTGCTCTCAAACAAAACTTGCAGGCCCAGACAGATGCCGAGATACGGCCTGTTTTGCCTGAGGTATTCTTTCAGAGGCTCAGTATAGCCCTTCTCATTTAGGGCGGTCATCATGCTGCCAAAATCGCCTACGCCAGGGCAGACCAGTTTGTCAGCATTTAGAATGTCGTCGGCGTTCTCGGCCATGCGCACGGCATACCCCAGCTTGCTAATGGCATTGATGACGCTTCGGACATTGCCTGCGCCATAATCTAATAATGTGACAGCCTTTGTGCCCATTCGGTGTACCTCACAATGATCAACATCGCATCAAAAAGGGAATGATACCAGATTTGACGCCCTATTTCTATACGTGAAAAAGAACCCGGCAAGGGAATCGCATCTCGTTCTTCGGCCTGGTTCAAAACAATGTAACGTGGACCTACAGGTTGAGTTCCAGGATAGGCGGTTTACAAAACAGGCAAAAAAGTGAATATCCAATATTCAACAAGGAATGTCCATCGGATGAAGGAAGAAAGCGGAGCGAAGCGACTTCCTTCCTTGGACATTGGATGTTCCGTGTTGGATATTGGGTGTTGAGAACCCGTTTCAACAACAGAAAAGTCGGTTTGATCTGTGGAACACACACGCCTAGCCAAAACTGAAGTTTTTGACCACGGTTTCATGGATAGTCCAGGTGCAGACCAATCCTTTTGGGAATAGGACCATGTCTCCGGCCTGGAAGGTGATTGAGCCTGTTTGATCTGCGATGGTGACGTTGCCTTGACGGACCAGGCAGGTTTCTTTGTCAGTATAGGTCCACTCAAATTTGTCCGGGTCGTGACGCCAGATGGGCCACGTGTGGCAGGTGGTTTCCTGTTCGGTGGTGGGTTGGCTGACAACGATATCTCTAACCGTTGGCATGGTTGAAACTCCTAACTGAATTGTCCCTTGAAAATTCCATTATTCTAAGCTGGTATGGAATATCATAAGAAATGACCGGAGAATATAAAGTAAAAACTGCGATTTGAGCTACCCTAAAAAAGAAAACCCCTTGTGTTGAATGGTTCAACACAAGGGGTGGGGATCACTCAAAATGAAAGCAAATACCGAGCTTATTCTTCTGTGGGGGGCATTGGGATCCTGAAGGTCTCTGTGTAGGGACCTGAATGCTCCTCAGGCTTGTCCGTAACCTCTTTGATTTCACCAGGTTCTGCCTGCGCTTGATCTTCAGCGGCCCATTGGACGCGACGCAGGCTCAAGCCGATTTTTCGTGCTTCGGTGTCGACCTTGAGGATCTTGACTTCCACTTCCTGGCCAGGTTCGACCACATCCTGGGGCTTTTCGATCTTGTGATCAGCCAGCTCGGAGATGTGCAGCAGACCTTCGAGTTCGTTTTCGAGCTCGACGAAGGCACCAAAGTTGGTGAGCTTGGCAATCTTGCCCTTGATGATGTGACCTGGTATATAGGTCGCAGGGATGGCATGAATCCAGGGATCTTCTGTCATTTGTTTGACACCCAGAGACACACGGCGTTTTTCTTCGTTGACTTCCAGGACGACGCACTTGATTTCCTGATCTTTGTCCAGGACTTCACGCGGATGCCCGTACTTGCGTGTCCAGCTCAGGTCTGATACGTGGATCATACCGTCGATGCCAGGTTCGATCTCGACAAAGGCGCCAAAGTTGGTCAGGCTGCGAACCACGGCATTGACCATGGTGCCAGCAGGATATTTCTGGGCTGCAATGGACCAGGGGTTGGTCTCTGTCTGTTTGAGGCCCAGAGAGATCTCTTGCTTTTCCTTGTTGACGCTGAGCACCACGACTTCGATGTCGTCGCCCAGGTTGACCATTTCGCTGGGGTGTGCAAGCCGCTTGGTCCAGCTCATTTCGCTGATGTGAACCAGGCCTTCGATGCCATCTTCCAGACGCACAAACACGCCATAGTTCATCACATTGACAACCTTGCCTTGGACACGGGAACCCACGGGGTAACGGTTTTCCACGTCGTCCCATGGACAAGAGGTCTTTTGTTTGAGACCCAGAGAGATCTTTTCGTTGTCTTTGTCTACGCCAATGACAATACATTCGATCTCTTGATCCAGATGTACGACTTCCGACGGATGAGAGATGCGACCCCAACTGAGGTCCGAGATATGGAGCAGACCGTCAAGGCCTCCAAGGTCTACGAATACACCAAAGTCTGCGATGTTTTTGACCACACCCTTGCGCAATTGGCCGATTTCGATTTCATTGAGGATTTTGTCTTTGCTGCTCTTGCGTTCTTCTTCCACAAGTTTTCTACGGGAGACCACGATGTTGCGGCTTTCCACGTCGATCTTGAGGATCTTGCATTCCACGTCTTTGCCAATAAAGCGACTGATGTCACCTGGTTTGCGAATATCCACCTGTGAGGCAGGCAGGAATACAGCCACGCCGATATCCACGAGCAGACCGCCCTTGATTCGACGAATGACTTTACCCACAACCACATCACCTTCCTTCTTGGTGTTGATAATGGTTTCCCAGCCGCGAATGGTGTCTGCCTTGCGTTTGCTCAGCATAATCAGGCCATCCTCGGAGTCAGTATCTTCAAGCAGGACTTCTATTTCCCGGCCTGGCACGATTTCTGACGGATCGCCAAACTCAGCCACATCCACTTTACCTTCACTCTTGAGCCCCACTTCTACAATGACGTCATTGCCGATCAGCTGTGCAATCACGCCCTTGAGGATGGTGCCAGGTAGTTTTGAGTCTACCCTTGACTGGAGCATGTTTTCGAGGTGCTCGTGCTCTGATTCCCCGAACATTTCATTGATTTGTTCGTCGATTTCTTCATTCGACAAACCCAGTTGATTAATTAGATTTCTGTCTACCATGCTACTCTAATCCCAATGCGGCGTCTTTAGTCTCGACCGATCAGCGCCCCGCAGACACGCCCATGGTCCAGGTGTTGTTTACACACTCGTGATAAGCTCCGTCGCACACCCACACAGTGTGCGCAATTTTGATCTATACAAACTCACGCTTCTAGCATAAAAGTTAAGTGTTTGCAAGTGTTTATCGCAAAATATCTCAGGAAGAAACAGAAGACGTCTTGTCTGGATCTGGCCAGGTTTTCAGACATGTGACAAAATCATCAATGATCCAGTCGGGTGTGGAGGCGCCCGCTGTGACGCCAGCCACGGATTTTTGGGCCAAAACCGTGGTATTCAGATCTTTCCAGCTCTGGAGATGATAGGTATTGGGGTTGAATTTTGTGCACATTTCGGCGAGTCTGGCTGTGTTGGCGCTGTGTAAACCACCCAATACGAACATGATGTCCACTTCTTTACAGAGTTCTACAGCCGCTTCCTGTCGTTTTCTGGATTCCTTGCACAGCGTGTTGATGACTCGCAATTCTCGAAAATTGCTTTGAGCAATAAGCCCTAGCATGGTGCCAAAATGGTCCGGGCTCTGTGTGGTCTGGCTGACAATGCCAAGTTTTGCCCCATCGGGGATTTTGGCAAGATCGTCTTGAGAGGTGATGACAATCGCGTGGTTCAGTCCCCCCACAACGGCCTGGACTTCAGGGTGGTTTTCTTCGCCAATGATAATGACCTGGAGGCCATCATCTTCCAGTTGTTTGGCAATCTTCTGGAAGCGTTTGACCAATACGCATGTGGCATCCACAATGCGGGCCCCTTTTCTGGTGATTCTTTCGAACTGGTTCGGGGCTGCACCGTGGGAACGGATCAAGACACTACCGCCCTGGATGTCATCTACCGACTCTACGACGGCCAACCCCGCCTGCTCTAGACGATTGACTTCATCTCGGTTATGGATAACCGGACCAAGACTACACACGCAATCGGTATCTGATGCGGTTTTCAGGAGTTTTTCTGCGGTACTGATGGCGTTGCGAACACCCGGGCAAAAGCCGCATTTGTTGGCGACAAGAACTCTCATGAGGTCTCCGAAGGAAAAATGCCCGGGCACAGGCCTCGAACATGGTCCAGAATGACGGCCACGACCTGATCCAGGGTGAGGCCCGTGGTGTCCACGTGCCTGGCGTCCGTTGCGGCCTTTAAAGGGCCGGTGTCACGTTGCTCGTCGCTTCGGTCACGTTGTATCACGGCCTGCGTCAAGCTGTCGAGGTCCTGGTCCAGACCCTTGGCCTGCAATTCTGCGAGGCGTCGTCTGGCCCGTTCGACAGGATCTGCGGTGAGAAAGATTTTGACCTGGGCATGGGGGAAGGCCACAGTACCCTGGTCTCGTCCTTCCGTGACGAAGATTGGGTGGGTCTTTGAAAACTGTCGCTGCAAATCTACAAGCTTGGCCCGAACCGCCGAGGCGCCCGCTATGAATTTGACGTTTTCAGTCACCTTGGGATCACGAATGGCCTCTGAGGCATCCCAACGGTCTATCTTGACTTGTGTTTGATCAAATTCAAAGTGGTGGGAATTCAGTACGGCGATAATGGCATCTGCATCACGCAGGTCTATGTCCGCTCTCATGCAGGCCAGAGTGACTGCACGGTACATGGCCCCTGTATCAAGGAACACACATCCAAGGCGCTTGGCAATGCGTTTGGCCACCGTACTTTTACCGCTGGCAGCGGGGCCATCAATGGTGATTATGCCTTGGGCCATGCGGATTCCTCTCCCAGTTCTTTGCACTCTTTGCATAGGGCATCTTTTTCAGGTTCACCCACTTTGACCACCACAAAGCTTGTGTCGTCGATTTGGTTGGCCAGCCCCACAAAGCGGCGTCTATATCGTAGCATGTTTTTGGCCACATGATTGGCGGAGCATGCGACCGCCTTTTGGGCGGCGTAGATCATTTGTTCTCGGGTCCAGAGTTCGCCGTCAAAGTTCTGCGCGTCAATGAGACCGTCCGTGTAGAAAATTAGGCAGTCTCCGTCATTCAGTGTCACCGTTTCGATTTCGTAATTAGCCTCAGGTAAAACACCCAGGACCAATCCACCCGTGGCCAGGTCTTTGAAATGGCCATCCCGTAGCAGCAGGGTGGGTTCGTGGCCGCAACTGGCATAGGTCATGGTTTTTGAGTGACAGTCCAGGATGGCGTAGAAGAGTGTAATAAATTCACCTGTCTGACATTCTCGACAGGCCATACGGTTAAATTTGATGATCGCTTTTCGAATATATGTCTCATTGACGGCCGTGTTTGTGGGTTGGTCCCAATCTGCCCCACCACTTTGAATTTCCTGGCGAAAACTGTCTGTGTAGGCACGTACTGCCCCTCTTAACCAACTCATCATTAGGGCAGCAGGCATGCCCTTGCCAATCACATCTGCAATGACAATGCCCAGTTTGTTCTTTCCCAAGGGCAGGAAATCGTAAAAATCTCCCCCCACCTCAAAACAGGGAATGTACGTGGCTGCTATATCAAATCCACAGAGGCTGGGCACTTTTTCTGGGATCATGCGACGTTGGATCAGCCCCGCCAAACGCATTTGCTCTGTGGAGCGTGCCCCCTGAATCGCCTCAGAATAAAACCGGGCATTGGTGATGGCGACCGCACATTGGGACGCGACTGCGCGGGCCAGGTTAATGTCGTCTTTGTCAAAATGCTTGGGTTCTGGGCTGTACAGCCTTAAGACGCCTATGGGGTTGTTGCGAAAGGTCAAGGCGACCGTGAGCTGGCTGACCAGACCCTCCTGCAGCGTGGCTTCGGGGTAGCGGATACGCGGGTCTTTACCCATATTATCCACGGCCTCAGCCTTGCCCCGAAATGCCGCTTCAATGACGGGGTCTTTTTTCGACACTACACCCTTGTTGCGGTAGGCCTCACTCAATCCGTAAGTACTCCGCATCTTCAGGTCATTCGTATCCTCGTCGAGCAGGCGGATGGAGCATGCCTTGACGCCCACGATGTTAACAGCGGCTTCGGCCAGTTTATCTAGGACCTCTTGCAGGGAAAACTCACCTGCTACCAACGAGGACAACTGATAAATCTGCTCGCCGAGTTCGATCTCTTTTTTGGACTTCTTAGCCATTTTTCAGCACGTCAAAGAATCTGTCTTGGATAAAAAAAACCATTATACGACAGGACCGAATCGGGGAAAACCACAAAGTGGGTTTTTTCAAGGGCGATCACATCTAAAACCTGCAGACATTTCTCCGAAGATCAAACCACGCTTCTGTGGTTGAGAGGGTGCTTAATTGGGTCCCTTCACGGTGACCACGTCTCCTATGGCGGGCAGGGCAAAAGGTTGGTACTGTTTGAGAGACCAGCTCCATGTGACCCATGTTTGTGCGGATTGTTCCAGGGGCTGGCTGAATCGACACAGGATTTCGATGGGATGCCCTTGAGGGTCTATGGATTCCACGGTGATGCTCAAATTTCCTATTTGTATGGGTTTGCCCGGTGTCAGCCGGTCCTGGGCTTGTCTGAAATCGCTCAAATGTCGATAAAGATGGACCATTTCAAGCTTGGAAGTGGGGGGGCAAGTCAGGAGGCTCGCTTCCAGGGCCTTTAGGCGAAGGCTTCGATTGTCGGGGCGAGACACCTGCAATGCGCCATAGGCCGGGGCGAGTATGTGGATTGCTGCAGGTAGAGGTTGTTTTGTGAGGGCCTGTTTGTAGGGCACGTAAATCATGGATGCCGGGTTGGGGGCATTGATAATCACCAGGGTTTGATTGTTTTGATGATTGGCAAGATTGAGGTCACATGTGGCATTCATCTTGACGATCATATGGCGTGCGATCTTGGGCATGCAGGTTGTGAGGCCCAAACTGACCAGGCCATGCAGCGCAATCAATACCCAGGCTGTGAGGTAAACGAGCCATTTCCAGGCCTTGGCCCTGGGCAGCCAACTGGCCTTAGTCAGGACCCCATGGATAAATTGGGCAATGAGTCCAAATCCCGCGATGGAGGCAAACAGGAGATTGCGTCCCATGGGCACTGCCGCACAGACCGGCACAATAGCGACGCACATGGCCACGCACCAGAAGCGGGCTGTCCGGTCGTGGCGAAGGAGTGGGAGGCACATGAAAAAAGCCACAACCAGAAGTGCCCACAGCGTCAAGCTGTAGGGCCATCGCGCTGTGTCATGGATGAAGGCAAACAGGTCCGGGGGAATGGTATACCATTGACCTGCCAGAAGAAAGGCGCTGCGCTGGAGTGCTGCCTGGACAAATGCCACGGGCTGCCCTGCGGGGTCAAAGTAGAAACCACCCCCTTGAGCGCCATAGCCGTAATGACTGTAGGCCAGACGCCACAGAATAATCAGAGCAATACTGGGCAGCAGGCTGATCAGGCGTTTCAGTCGCGGGCCTGGATCAAGGCACAGGGCATAGGCAAAAATAAAGGCAAATGTGGCGACACCACCCTCTGCAGAAAGCAAGGATGCGAGCAGTGCACAGGTGGATAATACGGCAGCATAGGCGTCGGTTTTGATTCGCCACTGGTGATGAAGAAAGAGGCTTACCAGGGCAAAAAACAAGGCCAGAAGTTGATTTCGGTTGGCAATCCACATTGTGGGGAAGTAATGGTTGCTGTCAATGGCCAGAAAGAACAGACCCAGCCCCGCTACAGCCAGGCTCGCAGGCATCAATGTTCTGTAGATGACACCTGACATCAGCAGGATGAGACCTAACCAGATCACATTGTGTGCGTGCATCCAGAGGAGACTGTCACCAAGCCAGTGAGAATCGATCCAGTGGGTCAATGTGGCCAGGGGACGAAACAAAGCCACTTTGTACTGGGGGCCGGTCCACCACGGTAAGGCCCCGTAGTTGAGCAGGGCTGTCCGATTTTTACTGGGGCCGACTGCCACAAACAGTTTGGACAGGCAGGTGCCAAGATCGCCCGGTTCATTGACATCCAGGCCGACTTGAGCCAGCGCCTGGTGCGATTGATTTGGGGCCATGAGTTCAGCACGCTGTAAAAAATCGTCATTAAACAGGCCAGACCAGAGTGTGGGCAGGCATGTCACCATAGCCAGCAGGGCCATGGCAATAGGCCAGGTGGGATGGGTCAGCATGCGTTCTATTTGATGTTTTTTAGTATGACGCTCAGTCATGTCTTGAACCTTGGGATGGGCTAGGTTATGATGTTTATTCAATGGTCAAGAGCATAATGTTCTTGGTGAACCCGTCAACCATAATCATTTAGACCGTCACAAAAATGAACGACAAGGCCAAAAGATTGGTTTTTATAGGTTGTGTACAGGGCGTTGGATTTCGTTATACCGTGCATCGTATGGCAGGACGGTATGACATATCAGGGTTTGTGCGCAACCTGCCGGATCGATCTGTTGAAATGTTCGCCCAAGGTTCCCTGTCAGACGTTCAGCAATATATTGATGAAATACTAGAATACTATGGGCGGTCAATTCGCGAAGTGAAAGTCACCGAGATCACACCAGACCCAAGGCACTTCGATTTTCGAATAAGATATTGAAAACAGCATTCAGCACTCAGCTGTCAGCTTTCAGCAGCAAATGTTCAGGAGGCGGTTTTTAGGAGAAGTGAACAGAAACTCCATTACCAAAACCCTTCAGCCTAAAAGCCTAAAAATCTTATTGCGAGATACTGTTTTCCAGTGCTAAGATGGTGGTTTTGGAGGTGGAGACCTTGTTGCCTGCAGGGCCACGCCAGTGAATTTCTGCGTCACGCTGTACCATGTCTTCCACCTTCTTACAGGCGACCAGTACTGTGGCGTGGTTTTTGTTGCCCATAAGACGTCCAATTTCAGAGGATGACATCTTTGTATGTTTGCGCGCCAGATACATACTGAAGTGACGTGCCATGGCCACGGTTTTGTCTTTTTTGGCGGAATGGATAATCGTAGGCGTGGTGCCAAAGTACTCAGCCACAGAGGATTCAATACTGGAAAGGTGAACCACAGGGTCACAACGTTCCACATGATCGGCCAGGACTTCCTTGGCAAGGGCCAGCGTAATCGGGCCGTTTTGCAGTGCTGAAAACGCAATGACCTTGAGTAATGCACCTTCTAATTCACGAACATTTGACCTGACGTTCTGAGCAATAAAATGAATGACACTCTCGGGTAGCTTCGGCGTCTTATCGGTTTTGGGCATCATACCTTTGTATGTGGTAGGGACCATGGTAAGTGCACATTGCTCACAAATCTTACAGCGTGTGGTGAAATCGGGTGTATCAATCTTGACGACCATGCCCGAGACAAAGCGGTTGGTCAGCTTGTCAGACAACTGCTTGATGCTTTTGGGGGCTGCATCTGACACCAAGATCACCTGTTTGCCTGCAAGGTTGATCGTATTGAATGTGTGCAAAAACTCTTCCTGGGTTGAGGGTTTGTTTGTCAGAAAGTGGATATCGTCAATGGCGAGCAGGTCTGTCTTTCTCATGCGTTGACGAAAGGCTTCAAGTTTCTTGGTTTTTAAGGCCAGCACAAATTGATTGGCAAAGTCTTCGGCAGAGAGGTACATCCATTGTGTATGGGGTCTGACCTGACGAATTGCATTGCATACACCTTGCAGCAGATGGGTTTTACCCACGCCATATCCTCCGTGAATGAACAGCGGATTGAATGGGCTATGTTGTTCTCTGATCACCACCTGTGCAGCGTTATAGGCCAGTTCGTTGGATTGGCCCACAACAAATGAATCCAATGCAAGACGTAGTTTGGGTTGCCTTGCGGTTGGTTTGGGCCTGGGCCACGCTGTGTTTGCCGGGGCAGTATGAACTGGCATAATCCTTGAAGTTTGCTCTGTGGCGGCAGAAGGGCTGGTATTTGGGGAAGCCAACACCGAAAACGTGACCTTGTGACATTGGCCAGTGACACGTTCGGTGATCGCCTGAAGGTCCTTTAGAAAGTGGTTTTCAATCCAACGCGCCGTAAATGTGTTTGGCACGCCGACTTTAAGATATCCATCGTCAAGCGTAATGCTGGCTGAATCCTTGAACCATATGCGAAACTTTTGTGACCCGATCTTTCGCATCAACGCCTGCTCAATCGCATCTATAGTTGTTGAGGTTGCAATGGAACTCTCATCCATGATTGTTTCTTGCATTCAGTTGCTCCAAGTTTGGCTTACTACCTTCGGGTCACTAACGTCTGAAGTATCGTTCGAATCAAAAGAGTCCGATTAAAATCAATCCCTCAATCCTAATGCAGCCTATTATCTTGAGAATGGGCCATGAATCAACTGTGTTTTGCCTTCTTTGTTTTCCACTTTTCTGAGAGTGTTGCCATTGTTGGCTTTGCGCGCGAAAAAAAAATCTTGTAAACACGTTATACACGATGCAAGTGGACATTGTGGAAAAGCTGTGGACGGGGTTCGTGACATCATCTGATTTTGTCCCCCATGGCGAAGAGGGGTAATTCAGTTGAAGTGGTTTACAGGCCCCTGTATAATTCGCAACGGTATCATAACTAAATTATAATCATTCGAATTAAATCCTGAAAAGGAGGCCATGCCATGTTGAACTGGGCGTTTCGTGGTGTTTTTCTGGTTGTTATTGTGGCCGCATTGTTTACCTATGTGAGTAAAGAGGCGTCCAGGCATGCATTCCGGCTCAGTGAGTTGGACAAGGGGCAGCAGACGCTTTCGACCACAGAGACTTCGGATGCCAATGGTGTCCAAGACGCCAACGAAGAAAGGCGACTGTCGTACAGGCCAATTGCGTCCAGCGGCAGTGGTCGTAATGAGGACCCGGACAAAGGATTTAACGCCTTGGTTTTTACGGGCTTGAGTATGACAATTCTGGTTTTTCTGCTGGATGTGTTCACGCCCAAAAAGAAGCTAGGTGCCCTGGCCGGTGTATTTTTTGGCCTGTTGGTTGGACTGTTTCTCAGTAGCGCCCTGGCCGATGTGGTGAACATGATCAATGAGTCCTGGGGTATGGGGCTGGCCTCGGATGTGGTGGTGGCTATCCGTACGATGATGGCGATTTGCATCTGTTATCTGACGATCAGCATCATTATGCGTACCAAAGACGATGTGCGGTTTGTGATTCCCTACGTGGAGTTTTCCAAACAGACCAAGGGCATGCGGCCTCTGGTGCTCGACACATCGGCCATTGTAGATGGACGTATTTCAGACCTGTGCCAAAACAAGCTATTCGATGCGGCCGTGCTGGTGCCTCGTTTTGTGCTGAACGAACTCCAATTGATTGCAGATTCTGCGGATAAACTCAAACGTCAACGGGGACGTCGGGGCCTGGATATTCTTAATAAGATGCAGAATGACCCTGTTATGGATGTTGAAATTGACGATTCCGTGATTGCTGAAGTTGAAGAATTGCGAGGCGTAGACCAGAAAATCGTGTCTTTTGCCAAGATCAACAACGGACGCGTGGTGACAACGGACTATAATCTAAGCAAGGTGGCCCAGGTTCGCGGTGTTGATGTCTTGAATATCAATGACCTGGCCAGCATGTTGAAGGTGGTGGCCTTGCCTGGTGAGCCCATGAAGATCAAGGTCATCAAGCCCGGTGAGGAATCTGATCAAGGCATTGGGTATCTTGAGGACGGAACTATGGTTGTGATCGAAGGGGCTCGTAATAAAATTGGTCGTGACATAACTATCAGCGTGACAAGTTCTCTTCAGACCTCAGCGGGCAAGATGATTTTTGGCAAGTTCGAGGGATTTGTCGATACGCGTCCTGTGCCGCCGCGCCAATCGCCCCAAAACCGACGACGTTCCAACAGCAGCCGACGTGCCACACGCGACCACAACCCGCCTTCGGATGAGTCAGGTAATGACTAGTCCTGTCAACTGAGATACAGGGCATCCCCGGGCTTGATCTCAGGGATCTCATGGGGTTTGGCCTTGAGGTCTTGAGGGCTGAGTGCGAATGACGGGGCAATTTCGAGTAGACAATCAACCTTTCCGCTATCTGTCCTGGGGACGAAGATCCCTGCAGATTCCAGCCAGATGGCGGCTCTTTCAATGATCATCTCTCTAGATGTTTCAGCACTGTCTACGCCCGTGGCATTTTTAACGGGTCCAAATTCTTCACTGCGTTTTGTCTCAAGGATCATGGAGTGGGAGGCCAGGGGCAGGGCATCAAACACGAATGTTTCAAGTTTGATGCCGTTGGGCTCTGCGGGGGCCACATACTGTCCCTCAGCATTGATATGGGGGATTCTTTTGACGGCTCGGTGGAATGGTAGAGAGAATTCGCCGGCATTGAGTTGCTCCACAAAGGTTCGGCTGACCAAGTGAATGCCAATACTGCCCAACTCAAAGGCCAGTGAACCGTCCGGATTCTTTTTGAGGGCTTCTTTCTCAGGCAGGTCGCTGTACTCGATCACGGTCACGTGGTTATCGACCAGGCAAAAATTGCCCACTTTTTCCATGGGGTCACTCTTGACAAGGGCTTTGGAAGACATTTGAGAGTCATCCATGACGTGCAACCCTATAAACAGCGGGTCAAAAATGGTGATTAAGGGATTGTCTACCTGCCAATAGCTAAGGTATTCTACACCCCGATGTTTCATGTGGTCCACTGCGTTGCTCTCGTGCAGGGCCTTCAGGCTCCCGCCGTGACCATCCGGAGAGGTGGCTATTCTGTGCTTATCAGCCAAAAAAATAAGCCCGTCCATGGCAAAGTTGGGTAATGTCCCTTGTTGGAAGATCACGACATCCTCTTCAGGCAGGTCGTAATACCCGTTCGATTTGAACGTTTTTTGGGTGGTCTCATCATTTAATGGGCTGGTCATGATGTACCAGGGACAGCGCGTGTTGTATTTCTTACAGGTCGCGAGGATTGACTCTGCAAAGAGCTGAAATAAAGTCTTGTGTTTGATGGGACTAATGGGGTAGTTGCCCTTTGGGCCATCAAAGCCGAGTCGAGTGCCCTGTCCGCCTGCCACGACAAATGCGCCAACCTTGCCTTCTCGCAGGAGTTTTTCACCCAAAACCGAAGCCCTGGCATACTTTTCCTGCATGTCTGGTTTTTCAGGATTCGATGGATAGGCAGGGGCCGGGGAAAAATGGGTCGGTATTTTGGCGCTGTGATCATTTAGGATATACTCATTTATCCACTGATCCAGGTGGTCCAGGCTCAAATTCTCGATTTGTTGGCTGAGTTTATTCTGGTCCTCACTGTTTAGCGAAGGCCAAAACTGGAGTAAATGGGCTTGGTTGTGTGTATTCAGTTGTGTCCGAATCTGTGCAAAGGCCTGTTTAGTACTCATTATGTATGATTTCCGGTGACTCGATTAGCGAATAAGCGCAGGCATTTTAGGGAAACTGCAGAAATAGTTCAAGGTTGTTCATTCATTTGACGAAATTAATTTGACAAAGTATTCGGCTTTGGGTAGCATTATACAGTGACAGGTTGGTTTTGGATTACATTTTATATAAGCAAGTTATCATATTCTAGTTCTTCATACCTCCAAACCTTCTGCTTGTCATGGAATTGAGGCCGTTACTTAAACGTTCCATTCCCGTTATTTGGTTGGACAGTGCAAGCTAAAAAAATCTAATGGATTTGCGTAAATTGACCTTATTGTTTGCGCAATGATTCGCTGCAAATCCAGGTAGAAGGTGTTATTTTCTATTATTATATGGTCTGTGTAGGCTGTTAATAGAAGGTCAAGTAAGCGAATCTTTGACACTCTTTTTTCAAGGAGAAGAACATGAAACGTAGAGGCTTTACACTAGTCGAGCTGTTGGTTGTGATTGCAATCATCGCTCTGTTGATGGGTATTCTTATGCCTGCGTTGTCGCGTGTGCGCCAACTGGCATTTAGAATGACCTGTGGTACAAATCTGTCGGGTATTGGAAAAGCCATGTTGCTCTATTCCAATGACAATGACGACGAATTCCCCAAGGCCGGTGGCCGCACTAACACTTGGGTGCCTCAAGGCATTGGCGCTCTGTGGACCGCTCCTACACGCCAAATGGCCTTTGGTGTCGTCAACAATGAAGGCAAAACGACTGTTTCTTCCAACTTCTACATGTTGGTCAAGTATTCAGACGTAACACCCAAGCAGTTTGTGTGTAAGGGCGAGAGCGAAACCCGCGAGTTTACACTGGCTGAAGTGGGCGCCATAGATCTGGAGGCAGATTTCACACTGGCAGACGCCTGGGACTTTGGTCCCGGGACTGGTATTCCCACGTATGAATTCTGCAGTTATTCCTATCATTATCCGTTCAACAATTATGCCCTGACAACCACCCATGAACCGACCATGGCTGTGGCTGCTGACCGTAATCCTTGGATGACGACACCTGATGATCGTGGTGATGAGGAGCTTCAATGGGCCAACTTCATTCCTGATGAAGATCCTCATGTTGGCACGTCAGAACAAGCTCGCGTGGGTAACACTGATGCTCATCAGTTGGAAGGCCAGAATGTGCTGTTCCTGGATAGCCATGTGGCTATGGAAAAACGTTCTTACTGTGCCACAGAGCAGGACAATATCTATACGATTGCTCTGAAGAATATACAAAAAACCGATCCAATGTACTACACGGGTGTGGCATTCTCTTTTGCCAACGCGCCCCAAAGTCGTAAGGATTCTTATCTGCTCAACGAAGGCTCTGGTACCAGTGGTAGTGGTACCTCTTCTGGACCTGGCCCCTCTCGCTAAGCTTTATCTAGCGTGATTTTGCGTCAAATCAGCGGCATTGCTTTTAAAGCAATGCCGCTTTTTTTTTCTTAATTCTTGACAAATCAAATTTAAAAGCGTAGGGTTACACATAGACTTATTAGACATTTATAGAATGCCATTATCATTAGAATACTATTGTTACATACCTTAGGTCTTTTAAGTTAAAAAACTGTTCATGAGATGATCACCTAGGGAAATCCCGCAGTTATTCTGCCTCTTGCTATTATTCCATTTCTTCCGTTCCATTTCTTTGATTATTTCCCTGCGGGTATTCGTGTTTTTATGCGCTAGGTACGCCCAAGTTGTGACCAATCTGTTGGGGCGTGTCTGCCTTCCTGTCATCTCATCTTGCCCCCCCCCCGAGAGTTTAGTTTGTTTAGTTTATCGCTCTCAAGTTATTGTCAGAGAGAAAACTCTTGCGGCAATTTTTGCGCACGTCTAGCTGTGCGCCTTTATGGACTCCATTGTGAATGGAGTGCCTCATGTCATGGTCATTATTATAACATACACGACTTGAGAGCGATTTATGCCGCAGAGAGTTCTGACAGAGAAAGGAGTTTTATTATGAAACGTAGAGGATTTACACTGGTCGAGCTGTTGGTTGTGATTGCAATCATCGCTCTGTTGATGGGTATTCTTATGCCTGCGTTGTCGCGTGTGCGCCAACTGGCATTTAGAATGACCTGTGGTACAAATCTGTCGGGTATTGGAAAAGCCATGTTGCTCTATTCCAATGACAATGACGACGAATTCCCCAAGGCCGGTG
>CAZBTJ010000007.1:7630-66644 GCA_964494325.1 uncultured Pirellulales bacterium | reverse complement strand
AGAAGCGGCATTACTATTGAGGGTGCCCATGTGGTCATTGTGGGCCGAAGCAACATTGTGGGAAAACCCCTGGCCAACATGCTCATTCAAAAGAGCCCCATGGGCAATGCCACTGTCACGGTCTGCCATACACGCACTAAGGACATGGCCAAGTTTACACGGGAGGCTGACATTGTCATTGCAGCGGCAGGTTGGCCCAATACGGTGACTGCTGATATGGTTAAGGAAGGTGCCGTGGTTATTGACGTGGGTGTCAATCGCGTTGAAGACGCCACCAAAAAGAGAGGCTACAGACTGGTAGGCGACGTGGACTTTGAAGCCATCAAAGAAAAAGCCTCTTTCATCACGCCCGTGCCCGGTGGTGTGGGCCCCATGACCATCACCATGCTTCTCTACAACACTGTAGAATCCGCCCGGCGAGCCGCTGGTATTGAATAACACAAATCCAACGGGTCTCTCAATGCCTGAGAGACCCGTCATCTTCTCCCCCATTTTTTCTGTTCCTTTTTGTAAAAGGTTTGCAAAAAATCCCGTGCTTGCTCTTGCATTCAAATAGCAGATCGTACTATAGTAAAGAAGTCGATAGGAAACGGTTTGTTTATGTTTGTGTGAGGGAGTCAATTATATGAAACCACAATACGGATTCACCCCAAAGGATGTTTTCGTTACCATTCTGTGCATATTCATCCTTTGCACCTGCTTAAGTGCGGTTAGTATTAGTGGCCGTCGTCATGCCAAATCCATTGTATGCCAGGCCCATCTGGCACAGTGGGGACGTATATTTCAGGATTTGGTGGCAGAAAATGATGGGAAGTTCTTGCCTGGCACATATGCCAGTGGCTTTGGATGGTCAGAAGTGCTTCCAGATGTTGTGGGGGGGTGGAAAGAAAATAAGATCTGGTTTTGTCCGGAAGCAGAGGTACCTTGTGTTGATGAGCAGAAACAAGTCAATTCAGCCAACGGCATTTTTAATGCCTGGGGAATATGGGATCTCAGTTTTCCGCCTCCAGGAAAGACCTTGGCAGGTAGCTATGGTCTCAATAACTACCTTTTGGTATCTGTTGGGGCAACATATGCAAGCGGTGTTCGCAGAAGGGACGGCTGGAAATCACTCGAAGAGCAGGGTGGCGATCAAATCCCGGTATTACTTGATTCAATTCGAGAGGGCTTATTGCCAGAAGAAATTGACGCACCATTTAATCAAGAATATAGGCCAGGACCCAACAGTCATATGGGATGTGCAGCGATTAATCGGCACATGGGTGCTGTGAATAGCTTATTCTTGGATTCTTCTGTCCGTAGAGTCGATCTTAAGGCCCTTTGGACTCTTAAGTGGCATCGAAGCTTTAACACGGCAGGTCCTTGGACTCTCGCGGGTGGGATTCAGCCTGAAGACTGGCCTGAATGGATCAGGGATTTTCAAGCCTATTGATTTCTCATCAGAACTGAATTCGTCATCCTGCTTTCTATGAGTATAAAAAATGTAACTCGTTTAGAGGGAGATCCTAACGATGAAAGCTTTTTTAATCATACTTCTAGCACTTCTGATTTGTTCAGTTCAAGCCAAGACCATTACTGTAGATAGTCCGACTGGGAGTATCTCAGATATTCAGGCTGCAATTGATCTGGCCAGTGATGGAGATACGGTTCTACTCTTGCCTGGCACATACCAGAGGCAGAATCATGAAAGCATTGGGTTGTTTGACAAAGCCATTTTTTTGCAGAGCCAAGATCCCAATGATAGTGCTGTTGTGGCGGCTACTGTGATTTCGTGTCCTATGGCCATATGGGGCAACAGAGACATAGAAAGAAAAGTGTCTGGTTTAACCTTTGCTGGTGGTGATACAGTACCTGCCATTGAGGCCCATAGCGGTAATCTTGTGATTTCCAACTGTGTTATCAGAGACAATCTTGCGGGTGGTTTTCGTGGCAGCCATATAACCCTTGAGATCGAGAACTGCAAATTTGAGAATAATGTTGGCTTAAAGGGGGGCGCAATTTTTCTGGATTACGGAAAACTTGATGCGAGTCACTGTGTGTTTATCAACAATAAAGCTGAGGACAGAGGGGGGGCGATTTATACTGACGGAGGATGGGATGATCAATATGTGAACTGCCTCTTTGTGGCAAATCATGCTGGAAAACTGGGCGGCGGGATTTACTCGGAGAGTATATCAATTCTGAGAAACTGCACGTTGTCCGGCAATACAGCTGGTGTGGCAGGGGGAAGCCTTTGTGTGAGTCAGGGTGTGAGTCTTAGTTTTATCAATACAATTGTGGTGCATAACAAAGACAGCCTGGTTGAGGGGCGGGCCATTGCAGTGAGCTCTGTTAATAATCCCGGGGGTGGGCGGAGCAGGGCTGTTCAAGCTGGCGTGACTATTCATCATTCGGCTGAGGCTTTGGAAGATGTGTCGACTTCCCAACACAGCTGTCTTCAGAAGGATTCACAAGAAGAGATGGGTCCTTTTGCGAATGTACCAGGGACGATTAATGAATCACCTCAGTTTGTGCGCATACCCTCTGACGGGGGGGATGGCTGGGGTGACAACCCAGATACTCCAGAAGTGAACGAAGGCGCCAATGATGACTATGGTGACCTGCATTTACAGAAGACGTCTCCCTGTCTAGATGCAGGGGCAAGCTCAAGCTATGATACACCGCTCTTGGATCTTGAAGGCAACCTCCGTGTGATGGGAGCAAGTATTGACATGGGTGTGTACGAGGATGTTATCTCATCCTATGTTGTGACCCAGCCTGCAGGAGGGGAAACCTTCAGTGCAAGCAGTGAGCAGACTGTGACCTGGGAGAGCAAGCTGTCATCCGGCCCCGTTGATCTGCTGATCAGTACCGACAATGGCCAGACCTGGCAGCCCCTGGAAACAGGTTTGCCAGATACAGGCACATATAGCTGGAATCTCTCGGATCAGTGGGCCTCTTTGATCTGCCAGATCCGAGTCGTCCCTTCAGGTGAGGCATCTGAAGCCCATATCCAGGACAGTGGTCAATTCTCAATTCAAACGCACCGTGAGGGTATTGAGACAATCTCTCCCTGGCCTTCCCTGGGCGGTGGCTACGATCGATCAGGATTGGCATTTTTGGATGTCTCTGATAGCAATGCAGTGGAATGGCACCGCAATACCAATGCAGGGAAATGGTACCTTAATACCAATGCACCGGTATGGACCCCTGTGACAGTGGGTGCAAAAGATCACACTCATGTGGCCTGTGACAATGGCAAGCTCTACACCCTGGATCAACAGGGGCATCTGTTATGGTGCTATGAAACGGACACCGCTTTCTACAGCGCACCCTCTGTGGGGCCTGATGGCACAGTCCACGTGGGCGACCGAAAAGGACGGCTCCATGCGATTGATCCGAGTGGCTTATTGCGTTGGACCTATGATACAGGCGGTTTTATCCATGCCGCCCCGGCCGTTGGGCAGGATGGCACAGTGTATGTCGCCTCTCAGGCAGGCTCGCTCACGGCCTTGAGTGCGGCAGGCACCAAGCTATGGGAGTTTACCACGTGGGCCCCTTATCACATGGCCGGGGCCATACTTGCCTCACCGGCCATCGGCAAAGATGGTGCCATCTACGTGGGTGGACTCTTTGATCCCAATCTCTACGCCCTGGACCCTGTCACCGGTGAAACCCGATGGAGCTGCTCTTTTGTCGACGAGACAGACCCGAACAATCCAAAATCAGGGTGTCCGTTCACTGCCCCTGTGGTTGCAGCTGACGGCACCATCTACCAGACTCTGCTGGATGACACCGGCTTATATGCCATTGATCCTGAAGACGGACAGATTCTCTGGGCCACAGACATGTCGGCTCCAATCCTGGCAGATGCAGACACCATGAGCACCTCGGGGTGGTCCGAACCTGCCCTTGGTCCGGATGGTACGATCTATGTGGCGTCAGATGATGCCTTTCTCCGTGCTGTGACACCGCAGGGACAAATCAAGTGGGTGATACAGCTTGGTTCGTCCAAGGGCTATACGCTTGCAGTTGACCAAGAGGGTTTGATCTATGCTGCGGCCGAGGATGGCAAGCTTATCAGAGTCAATAAAAGTGGTAGCTTACTAGGCTATGTTAAAGGGGGAGATGCAAGCTTCAGTTATCCAGTGGTCATGATTTCTGGTCGAGATGGTCAATTCATCGTGAGCGATGCGAATAACAAGGTCTGGCGGTTGGTGATACGTAATCGATGAGGCACTGCTTTGCACGGCATCTCAATGAATGTGGATTGCCCCAAGGTGCTAAGGGATGAGTTTTTCCAAAAGCGTTTGCAGATAGTCTGGGGTGACTTCGCCGATTTCACAGTAGGTGTAGCCATTGATGCGGACGGCGACCATATCACACCTGGCAAATTGGCTGTGGTAGTAGGTGTGGCTGCTCGTCTTCGATCGTCTTTTCATTAGGATAAAGTCAAATTCCAAACGGGGGTTGATGTGGGACCTGAATATGGGCTTTAGCCATGGTAAAAGGCCACAAACTCAAGGAAACTGAGTTCATTTAGCATCATTTTTTGATACAATAAAGGTCTTTAGATTTTCAATTTTGAAGATGTTCCAATTGAGGTGTGTGATGAGATCAGTGCTTTCTGTGTTGATAATCCTTTTCTGCTTTTTTGCGTCCGCCTTCTCTCAAGAGGTGTTGTCCGACCTGGTCATCAATGAAATTCACTATGACCCGGAGGTGAAGACCGAGCCTGTGGAGTTCATAGAGATATTCAACATGGGGCAAGCTTCGATTTCTCTGAAGGGCTGGTCGCTTGATGATGGCGTGGTTTTTCGTTTTCCTGATGCTGCGGTGATTGAGCCAGGTGGATTTGTTGTTGTGGCTCAGACACCGGCTCTGGTGCGAAGCAAGTGGAATAATTTGACGGTAAACCAGATTTTTGGTCCGTTTGACGGAAAATTAAGTAATCAGGGTGAGTTGGTGACATTGATTGATCCTGATGGACAGGTTGTAGATCGTGTGGATTATGGCGCGGGATTTCCCTGGCCCACAGTGGGCAGGGCATCAAGCGAGGCAGGCAACGGGGTGTCCATACAATTGCTCAATGCGACAGAGGACAATGACCTTGGAGGGGCCTGGCGATCGACGGCCCCCACGCCCGGGCAGGTGAATAACCGTGTATTCACCAATTTTGTCCCGCCGATTATTCGCCAGGTAAAACATACACCCAAGGAGCCCATGGTCGGTGAGGCTGTTATTATTTCAGCCAAAATAACAGATCCAGAAGGTTTTATCAGTGTGTACGCGCAGTACCAGGTGGTTGAGCCGGGGAAGTATGTGGGGTTGGAACAGAGCGATTACCACCGGAACTGGACGCCGGCGCCAATGAACGATGAGGGTCTAAATGGGGATCAGCAAGCCGGAGATTCCATCTTTTCGGTCATGCTGAATGGACCCATTCAGAAGAACCGACATCTGATTCGGTATCGTGTGAATGCGATTAACACTCTGGGGGCCATGGTGACAACGCCGTATCCCGATGATCCCTGTCCAAACTTTGCCTACTTTGTCTACAATGGCGTGCCCTCGTGGGAAGGTGCGGTTCGACCGGGTCAGGAGGCGCCAGTACTTTATAATGAAGAGGTGATGAATGCCGTCCCTGTGTATCATCTAATCAGCCGTCAAACCGATGTTGAGGCCTGCACATGGCGTCAGCGGTATGGGGGTGATGAGTATAAATGGTGGGGTACTTTGGTCTATGATGGGGAAGTTTATGATCACATTCGCTATAGGGCACGGGGTGGTGTGTGGCGATATGCCATGGGCAAAAACATGTGGAAGTTTGACTTTAATCAGGGTCATTCATTCCAGGCAAGAGATGATTACGGTAAGAAATATGGCACCCCCTGGGACAAGCTGAATTTGTCTGCCTGCATTCAGCAGGGCAATTTTGACCACAGAGGGGAACAGGGGATATTTGAAGCCGCGTCATTCCGACTGTTCAACATGATGGGCGTTCCCTCCCCGAAAACCAACTGGCTGCAATTCCGTATTATTGATGACACCGACGAAGTGGGTGACACCCAATATGACGGTGACTATTGGGGTCTTTATATGACCCTTGAACAGATGGATGGCCGTTTTCTGGATGAACACAAACTGCCTGATGGCAACCTGTACAAAATGGAGGGGGGCAGTGGCACATTGAACAATCAGGGTGCCACGGCCGTGACCAATCGATCGGATTTAAACAGCTTTAACTCTCAATACAGGAATGCATCCGAGCCATGGTGGCGAGACAATGTCAATTTAGAATCCTACTATGGCTATCGTTGTGTGGTCGAGGGAATACACCATGGTGATATTGGGTACGGCAAGAACTACTTCTTCTATCTCAATCCCGAGTCTGAACGCTGGAGTCAGCTGCCCTGGGACATGGATCTGACCTGGGCTGAGAATATGTATGGCAATGGCCAGGAGCCCTTTATTAATGCAGGCCGGATTTTCAATCGTGATGGATTGGAAATCGAATACAAAAACCGGATGCGGGAGTTTCTTGATTTGCTCTACAATCCAGATCAACTGGGACAGCTGATTGAGGAACTGGCCGCCGTGATTCATGACCCATTTGGCGGCTTGTCTCCGGTGGATGTGGATCGGGCCATGTGGGACTACAACCCTGTGATGCAATCCAACTATGTCAATGGCAGCAAAGCCGGGTACGGACGTTTCTATCAGGCTGGTTCAACCAAAGATTTTGAGGGTATGATACAACTCATGAAGGACTACGTGGTGTATTGCACCCACAATCGAAGAAACTGGATGGGTATGGGCGGTGACAGCATGGCAGACATTGCTTTGGACAACGCCATTCCCAGTACGCCAGAGATTGAGTATGTGGGACAGTCTGGGTATGCGTCCAATGACCTGGTGTTTGAAGTGTCTCCTTTTAGTGATCCCCAGGGTAACGCTTCGTTTGCTGCCGTCAAGTGGCGTATTGCTGAGGTTGAACCCTTTAGTGATCCCAACGCAGCAGGAGGCGATTCTGGTTCGAACAGTCCGACCTATACCCTGCTTGACCAGCAGCAAACCTGGAAATACTACAAGGGTCAAAATGCACCGTCAGGATCTGAAACGCTTTGGCGGGTTCCTAGGTACGATGATACCCAGTGGTTGCAGGGACAAACTCCCATTGGGTATGGCGAGGGTTTTGTGGAGACCGTGTTGGATGATATGCGGAACAACTATTCGACCGTGTATTTGCGTAAGACCTTTTCGGTAAGTACAGATTTCCCCATTGGAAGTATGACTCTGGAGGCACGCTTTGATGATGCCATGGCTGTGTGGCTGAATGGGACGCGCGTGGTTCTTGACAACGTGGTTGAGAGTAATCTGGCCTACAATGCCAATGCCAATGGCAACAAGGAAGTGACAAATCTCGCCCCTATTGATTTGACACTCTATAAAGACCTCCTTGTGCAGGGCACCAATGTGCTGGCCGTGCATTTGATTAATCTATCTCTGTCAAGCAGTAGTGATTGTTTCTTTGATGCGAGATTGACCGTGACTGAAGGTTCTGATTCAGAGGGTGAGCCAGATGATCAAACGCCCGTCATTGTGATAGGCAGACGGGGGTTGTACGAAATCGATGCTGTCTGGGAGTCCGATGAGATCTCGCCTTTTGTGAATCATATTCAGATTCCCTCTTCAGTGGTAAAGCCGGATGGCACGTATCGTGTTCGCTGTCGGATGAAAGATACAACCGGTCGTTGGTCACATTGGTCAGCGCCCGAGCAGTTTAGCGTGACAGATTCTGTGGCAACCTCCATGTACGGTCAACTCAGAATCACAGAGATCATGTTTAATCCACGCGATCCCCAGATTGGATCGCCTTATGTCAACGATGATTTTGAATTTATTGAGATGACCCACGTTGGATCGGAGACGCTGGACCTCTCGGCTGTGATATTTACACAAGGTATCAGCTTTGACTTTGCCGACGCAGCGATTCAGTCTTTGTCTCCAGGCGACTCTTTGCTGATTGTCAAGAACGTGGACGCCTTTGTTGAGCGATATGGATCTGGTCTCCAGAATCAGATAGCCGGTGAATTTAAAGGCAAGTTGAGCAATGGTGGGGAAGATCTTCAGGTGGCAGACATGTGGCGGGGCGTGATCCTCGATTTTGCCTATGACGACAAGTGGCATTCGGGCACAGACGGGGACGGTTTGTCACTTGAGTTGATCAACGAAGATCTGAGTGGACTGGGGCAGGCTGCAGCCTGGGGTGCCAGTGCTGTACAGGATGGGTCGCCCGGGAGCTATTGACGCAGTCAAAGAACCATGTTAGATTTTTATCCGTGAACCAATCGCTTGACATCAAGACAGTTTTCTGGCAAGAGGGGCAGTCCGCGCTTGAAGATGTGCGTACGATCGTCTTCGTCCAGGAACAGAACGTGCCTCTGGACATCGAAATGGATGATCGTGACGCCTTTTGTTTACATGTTCTGGCAGAAGACAAACGCACGCCGATTGGAACCGGACGCATTGATATCGAAAAACAGGGCAAAATTGGCCGCGTGGCTGTTTTGCCGGAGTATCGTGGCCAGGGCATTGGCAAATCGATTATGGATGCCCTGGAAACCATGGCTCGGAAAGCCAATCTCTCGGCCATTTGGCTCAACGCCCAGATTTCAGCACAGTCTTTCTACGAACAGCTAGGCTACGTGACTTCAGGGGAAGAGTTTCTTGAAGCAGGGATAGTCCATTGTCGCATGACAAAGACCCTGTAAGACATGCTCCTCTCAATCCCCCAATGGCCTGACTACTTCAGAGTAGTGCAGAAAATCCGTTGAAAACGTCCAATTTTACCGTGCTTCAGCGGTAGATCAGTTTTCGTCATGGTCAGGTAATCTCCAAATGTGATTTAATTGAGGCTGGCCTGTAGACTGATCCGCCTGGAAAAAACTTGCAAAACTCACGTTTCACGGTTAGGATTCGGGTCTTTTATCGTCAGTCAAATTAAGTATTAGTTCTTTGTTTACAGGAATTTATCAATGAGTGGAGCAAAATTGGATAAATCAAAACTAGATAGGTTATGTATTGACACGATTCGTTTTCTGGCTGCAGAAGGCGTGCAGAAGGCTAAATCCGGGCACCCGGGCATGCCTATTGGAATGGCCCCCACAGCGTATGTGCTGTTTAAGCAGATTATGAAGCACAGCCCGGCCAATCCCAAGTGGATCAATAGAGACCGTTTTATCCTGTCTGGCGGCCATGGAAGCATGTTGATTTATTCTATGCTGCATCTGTGCGGTTATGACTGGGCTTTGGATGATCTCAAGAATTTTCGTCAGCTAAATAGCAAAACAGCGGGCCATCCAGAATTCAATCTGGATCTTGGTGTTGAAGTCACAACAGGTCCTCTGGGGCAGGGGTTTACCAATGGTGTGGGCATGGCGATTGCTCAGAAGTACCTGGCCAGCCAGTTCAACAAAGAGGGTTTTCCCATCTTTGATTATAATATTTATGCCATTTGTGGTGATGGTGATCTTCAAGAGGGCATCTCTTCAGAAGCAGCCTCTCTGGCAGGGCATTTAGGCCTGGATAATCTGGTGGTGATATATGATGACAATCGTATCACCATTGATGGTGATACCAGCTTGTCATTCACAGAGGATGTGGCCAAGCGATTTGAGGCGTATAACTGGAATGTGGTTGTCATAGAAGGTGACGGTACTGAGATTGACGCCATCAAAAAGGCTGTTGAGGGCGGTAAGACACAATCTGATAAGCCCACCTTGATCAAGCTCAAAGGCCACATCGCGTACGGGTCTCCAAACAAGCAAGATACCCACGGTGCTCATGGGTCGCCTCTGGGTGATGATGAGATTCGTTTGATGAAAGAGAGCTTTGGCTGGGATCCAGATACAAGTTTTTATGTCCCAGATGACGTGAAGACGCACATGGGTGACTGCGTGACTCAGGGCAAGGCCATTGAGGCTCAGTGGGATGCCATGTTTGCCGAGTATACGGCCCAATACCCTGAACTGGCCAAGCAGATTACAGAGGCTCAAGCTGGCAAATTGCCCGTTAACCTGGATGATGTGCTGCCCACCTTTGAGACCGGCTCTTCACTGGCCACACGGTCAGCCTCCGGCAAGGTGCTTGAAGCTGTGATGCCTCATTTGCCATTGATTATGGGCGGGTCTGCTGACCTGACGCCATCCAATAATACATGGTTTAGCGGGGCCAAAGATTTTCAGAAGGGCAGCTATGAGGGTCGTTACATTCGCTATGGCATTCGTGAGCACGCCATGGGTAGCATCTTGAATGCGATTTCTGTGAGTGGCCTTTTAAGGGCCTATGGCGGCACCTTTATGGTGTTTAGCGATTACATGCGTGGTGCGATGCGCGTGGCTGCCATTGCAAAATATCCCAGTATTTTTGTGCTGACACATGATAGTATTGGTGTGGGTGAGGATGGTCCGACGCATCAGCCGGTTGAGCATATTGCCTCATTACGTGCCATGCCCGGTCTCTTGACATTCCGTCCGGCAGATGCCAATGAAACAGTACAGATGTGGAAGTATGTGCTGGAGCATGCCGATGGGCCTGTAGCGATGTGTTTGACGCGTCAGAATCTGCCCACTTTGGATCAGGCCAAGTACGGTTCTGCGACGGGTTTGGTCAAGGGTGCTTATGTTCTTGTAAAGGCTGATACTCCGGATGTGGTCCTTCTGGCCACCGGCTCTGAAGTTGAGTTGGCATTAAAGGCCTCGGAAACTTTGGCAGCAGAGGGTATTGCTGTCCAGGTAGTTAGCATGCCATGCTGGGAACTATTTGACAGACAGGATCAAGCCTACAAGGACGAAGTCATTCCTCCGGCCTGTAAAGCCAGAGTGGCCGTGGAAGCCCAAATTGACCAGGGTTGGCACAAGTACATGGGTGACAAGGGCATCTTTATCGGCATGTCCGGCTATGGGATCTCGGGGCCGCAATCGCAGGTGTTCGAGACCTTTGGTATTACTACAGATGCTGTGGTCAAGGCTGCCAAGAGCCTGGTTGGCTAATGACTGTGGCTGTGTATGGAACAAATTCAGGCAGGCTGTGTATCAGCCTGCCTTTTTTTATGCGCGTATTCTTTATGATTAGCGAGACGAACCGGGTTAAAACGTTGTCCGAACAGGCAATGGCTGATGTTAGAATTGTGTAAGCTGGCGCAATACCGTATATTTTGGCAAGGACACGTCGAGGCGCACAAATTGTGAGTTGTTGGCCACATCAATGACCCTGTCATGCTGATTGATCAAGGGATCAGGCAAGGTCAATGTGGACAGGATACCGTCGGGTGTCAGTACCTCCAATATGTCACCTGGTTGCATCTTATTACGTACCTCCACAATGGATCGGTCCTGATTATCGTGGTCGCATACATTGCCCACAAATCTGGCTGTGCCCTGAGATCCACTTCTCTCAAGGCTGTAGTCCTCAGAGGTGATCGATCCCTTCATAAAGCCGGTAGAATACCCTCGGTTGGGGATTCTGCCAAGCAGGGCAGAAGCCTCTTCTTTTGAGAACATCTGGCCATCAATGACCTGTCTGTAAAAGGCCACGGTACTGGCAATGTAGTGAATAGACTTCATGCGGCCCTCGATCTTAAAGCTTTTGACACCCGCCTCCGTCATGGCCGGGATAAACTCGTACAAGGCCAGATCTTTGTTGTGAAACAGGTACAGACCTCGGTCATCTTCATACACCGGCATGTATTCACCGGGCCGTTTCTCTTCCATCAAGGTGTATTTCCACCGGCAGGGGTGTTTGCATTCGCCATGATTGGCTCGAAAGCCCGTCATGTAATCGCTGATCGCGCATCGGCCGGAGTAAGAAAAACACACGGCACCGTGGACAAACACTTCTGTCTCAATTACGCCTGCAACCTGCGATTGAATGGAGCTTATTCGTTCCAGGGACAATTCTCGAGCCAGATTGACACGCGTGGCACCCAGGTCCCCATACGCCTTTGCCGCTTGGGCACTGACTGTATTGGCTTGCGTACTGATGTGCAGGTCTGCCTTGAGCCCCAATTGGGTCAAGGTCGATAAGACGCCCAAGTCGGCGGCAATCAGGGCGTCTACACCCATGTCGTCTAGTGCCTTGGCCGTGGCAGCGAGCCGGTCGTACTCTTCAGAGAAAGGGTAGATGTTGAGCGTGACATACCCCTTGCGATTGTGCTGATGCAGATGGGCCAGACCTTCGGCGGCCTCGGCCAATGTTAGGTTACCGGCAAAGCTGCGCAGGGAGCCAAATTTTGTGCCAAAATAGACAGCATCCGCCCCGTAGGCCACAGCCCATTTGAGTTTTTCCAGTGTGCCTGCTGGAGCCAGGAGTTCCGGTTTTGTCATGAGACCATATCCAGTGCAATTTTTGCCACTGTGTCTGCCGTGTTCTGTTGGGCCAGAGGTTGGGTAATACCTATCAGGTCACGGCTGGTTTGTGCCAGTTGTTTCGGGTTTTTGATCAAGGTTCGCGCTGTGTCTACAATCGGGTCGATACTGGTGAAGTATGGCATAAATTCAGGTACCATCTCCCGATTTGCCAGGATATTAACCAAGGACATGTAGGGTGTCTTGATCAGCCAACGTGCAGCCAGGTGCCAACCCAAACGGCTTGCCTTGTACATCACAACCATGGGGCAGCCTGCGGTGGCGACTTCCACGGTGGCACTGCCACTGGCCACCAGGCAGAAATCCATACGTTTGGCTGTTTCTCTGACAGAATCTACTGTGTATTCGCAGTCAAATTCGGGTATTTCGAGGGAGGCAAGTTTTGTCTTTCTGGCTTCATCTGCGGCCACCGCTGTAAATGTGGTCTGAGCACAGGTCTGTTTGATTTGAAGGGCAATCTCCTGCATGGGTGTCCACAGTAAGTCAATTTCTGCAGATCGAGATCCCGGCATCAGGCCCACCTTGACTTGGTTGGGATCGTAGGTGGCATAGTCTCTGATGTGGGGCGTCAGATCCTGAGTCACCTCGTCCAAAAGGGGATTGGATACAAATACCGCATCCATGTCTCGCTCTTTGAACCAGGCTTCCTCAAAGGGCAGAATACAACAGAGCTTGTCACAGCAGCGTTTCAGCTTGTGGATTCGCCAGGCTGCCCAGGCCCACAATTGGGGCGCCACATAGAACATGGTTTGTGCCCCGGCTTTTTTGGCAGCCTTGGCCACATGGAAATTGAACGACGGGGAATCACACACAATGACCAGGTCCACAGGATCTTCTCGAAACAGCTTTTTGATACGTTGCAGCAGTTTCCAGAAGAACACGACTTCCTTCAGGGCATTGTGCAGCATACTTGCTTTTTCTGATGTGTTTTCCAGCAAGTGACACCCGGCAGCCTCCATCTTGGGGCCCCCAATGCCCACAAACTCGATGGAGGGATCCAGTCTTAAGCATGCCTTGATCAGGCTGGCGCAATGCCGTTCACCGCTCGGCTCTGCCGCGCTCACAAAGACTCGAATCTGTTTTTTTGGTTCTGCCATGCCATACCTGAGCTAAAAGAGTGATGTAAAAGGGGCTATTGTACGCGAATACTGACATTTGTACAGAGCGTGTTTATTCCTTCTATTTTGTCTGAGCTTCAAGTTGTGCCACGGTGTCATCGAAGCTTCTTTTTACAGCGGGATCTAATTGGGCGAGCTTTGTCCAGGCTTCAGATCCGTATACGCCGGCTTTTGTGGTGTCGAATGGCTTAAAACCAATGTCCTGCATGACCGCTTTGTTTCTTACCCTGAAATCAAAGGCCTCTGGATTGACAAACTTCGGGTCGGCAATCACAGAGTTGAGATCCTTACCACTTGCCTGCCATTCTTTCAGTGAGGCTTTGCCAAATCTAACCTCTTGCGTGCGTGTATCCCAATAGCAGTTTTTGTCCGAATGCATATTGACTTGATGCCATCGACTGCTCAGCAAACTGCCTGTAGAGAACCAAACGATGTTGTGGGTGAAGTTGAATGACAGATGTTCTTCAACGCGTGTGGCCTGTAGCTGAGCCCTGATGTTTCCGGCGAAGATATTATTTCGAATGGTATTTTCTCGTCCATAGTGTTGATGAAACCCTGAGTTCTTACAGGCATACACCAGGTTGTTTTCCATGATGATGCCGGTGGACCCTTCATCGGTGTACAGACCCCACCCCCCATAGTCAAATGAATAGATGTGGTGGATGAGGTTGTGGCTGACCGAGGTTCCCTCTGATTTGCCCAGGCAATAAACGCCACCCATATCACACAATTCTCCCCATCCCAGATGGTGGATATGATTGTATTCAATGATATTACGCTTGGCAGGGCTGGGTGAATAGCCCCATGTCCAGCCCACGGATACGCCTGAATAGCGGAAGTTGGCAATGTCATTGTGGGTCACGCGGTTGTCACTTGTCTGGAAAAGACTCACGCCCACAGCACAGGGAAAGACATGCCCGCCTGAGCGGATGATATTATTGTCCACCTTAATTCTCTGTGTGAGATCTTGGGGATCGTTCGGTTTTTGAATTGCACCGATCTTTAGGCCGCCAGCCCCCAGGTCATGAAGGTAGCAGTGGGATACCGAACAATCTGTGCAGGCATTTTGAAACCAGATGGCACTGGTGCCAATCTGTGCGATTTCACACTGCACAAAATCGATCTTGTGGGCATAATCGGCCATGACCACGGCATCAACAGGCGATGCGGCCTGCGCCGGTTCGTTCCCGAGAAGCGGTGTGCGGTAGCCGGCGACCTTAAAACAGAGGTTTTTGAATCGAAGATGTTGTATCTTTTTCCCACTTGAGGGATTTCCTGTCAACGTCATAAAACGATTAGTCACCGGGGCGAACACGTCCATGTTTGTGATATCATCCCCTTCACAAGGCACATAGTACAGTGTGCCATCTCGCTCCAGATACCATTCACCGCAGGCATCAAGGGCAGCCCTGTAATTCTCCACCGTAAAACGTGTCTTTTTATCCAGGGAGTTCCATGGCTTCATACCCTTGCCCACGGTGAAAATGGAGGATGTTTCTGTGTCAAAGGCTGTGATTCGTTTACGTGTATTGTCCCATTTGTGATACAGAGTGACCAGTGCATCGTCAAAATCGGGTTTTGTGAAGGTTGCAAGATCGGTTGCAGCGGGCTCGAACAGGTTCAGTGTCTGAACGGCCATGGCGGGCACCCGTCCTTTGCCCTTGTTCACGATCGTTTCTTTGACACCCTTTAAGACGTAGAATCCCTGGTTGGGTGACTTGGCGCGTGTGGCGCGTTGCCCATTCACGTAAAGTTGCTCGAAATACAATCCGTAGCGGGGCACTTCAGGCACGCAAGTTTTCCAAAGAGTCTCTGACACTTTTTCCCAGTGATCTATTTGAATACCGCCCACAAACGTTGCTTTTTGGGTGGCATTCGCCATAAACGTGACTGGGGTCTGTTCAGTCCCTGAATCCTGTTCTGTCAATGCCAAAGGTTCAGTCATAAAGTAGGTGCCCTGGGCCACAATCACGCGCACTGTTTCGTTTAACAGGTCAAGGGTTCTGAGTTGCCTGATTCGGTCTCTTGCGCCGGCCAGGCTGGCCATTGGTTTAGATATCGTGCCTGGGTTGTTGTTGTGACCTGTGGGGGCTACATGAATGTCAAGTGCTGAGGCACCTAAACCGAAATACAGACTCAAAAAACACAAGGCTATTTGTTTCATACTGGTTCTCTTTCTAAATAGTGTTACCTGGTTTTGCAGGCGTCTATTATAGAGGATTGTCTCTAGGTTGATTAGCGAAATAAGTGGTATTTTATGAATTTGTCAACCTCTCCAATCCGTCCGTCATGCGTATGATTCAGGATGGTTATTTCTTGAGTTTTTCTGAGTGATTGGTATGCTATTGTCCGTCACGGATGGCAATGTTTAATTAGGGTCCATTTATGGGAACATCAAAAGATTCAAAGAGCACACCTGAACCAATCGCAGGCCGCCAATCATCAAAATTTCTGGGGCACGTTGTCAAGATTTTCTTGATCATTGGTATCGCTGGTGGGGCTATGGCTGCGTACAAATACCAGATGGCCACGGTGCCCAAGGCTCAGCGCAAGAAGCCGCTCCGACAGGCCAAACTTGTAAGGATTTCGGAGACCAAGAAGAGTCGACACGCTACGGTGGTGGAGGCCATGGGGCCTGTCATACCCGCCCATCAGGTGACATTGCAGCCCCAGGTGGCCGGTCAAATTACGGAGATCTCTGATGCGTTCATTCCCGGCGGTATCGCATGCGTGGGTGAGAGGCTTATCACCATTGATCCACGTGACTATGAGATTGTTGTTCAGCAGCGACAGGGCAGTATTGTTCAGGCACGCAAGGATCTAAAAGTTGAACAGGGTAGTCAGGCTGTGGCCAGGCAGGAATACGAACTGCTTGGGGAAGTGATTTCTGAAGAAGATAGGGAGTTGGTGCTTCGAGAACCCCAGTTGGCTTCGACGCAAGCCGCCTTAGAATCTGTTGAAGCCGCCTTACGCAAGGCTCAGCTTGATTTGGAGCGATGCCACATCACGGTGCCGTTTAATGCAATCATTCAGAACAAATGGGTTGATCTTGGTACGACTGTGTCGCTGGGTTCGCGAGTGGCCACCTTAATAGGAACGGATCAGGCCTGGATCGAGTTGAAGCTGTCCACCAGTGAACTCAAATGGCTTACTATTCCTCAGAAGAACGGCGAAATTGGATCGAGTGTTACCATTTACAACACACTGGCTTGGGGGGCGGATCGATTCCGGACCGGGTGTGTGGTGCGTCTGTATGGTGAGTTGGAGGATGAAGGCAAAATGGCGCAGCTTCTGGTGGCTGTTGACGATCCCTTCTGTTTAAAACCGGAAAACAGGGATAGGCCCAAGCTGTTGCTTGGATCATTTGTCAGTGCGAAGGTGGAGGGTGTGCCCCTGGAATCAGTGTTTGCCATTAAGCGTTCCTTTATTCATGACAAGACAGTGTGGATCATGGATCCCAATGACCAACTTGAGATAAGACAGGTCGAGATCCTTTTTGCTGGTCCTGAGGACGTCCTTATAGGCCACGGCCTGACTGAGGGTGAACGATTGGTGGTGACTGATCTCGCCACCCCGGTATCGGGCATGCCATTGCAGATTATTGAGCCCGAAGCTCAGACCCCAAAGCCGGCATCTCCAATGACGTCAAATAAAGAGGGGCGACCATGAGCCGTCACGGACTTGATAGCAATTTTCAGGACAGTCATGGGGTTATTGCCTGGATGACCCACAATCGTATTACACCAAACTTGTTGATGCTTATCCTATTGGTGGGTGGTTTTTTTATGGCCACGCGAGTCAAGCAGGAGGTGTTTCCTGGATTCGATTTGGGTATGGTCAGCATTCAGGTGGTCTATCCTGGGTCAAGTCCGGAAGAAGTTGAGCAGGGCATCATTCTTGTGATCGAGGAGGCCATTCGTGGTTTGGAGGGTATCAAGGAAATTACGGCCACTGCGTCCGAAGGCAGGGGCATGGTCATGGCTGAATTGGAGGAAGGTGGGGACCAACAGCGGGTCTATCAGGACATCAAGCAGCAAATCGATCGAATTGTCACGTTTCCCTTGGATGCGGAAGAGCCCGAGGTTAGCCTGCGAATCAGTCGTCGGGAGGTGCTGCAAGTCCAGTTATACGGTGACACCAGCGAGTGGGTTTTGCGTGAGCTGGCCGAACAGGTGCGTGACCGTTTGTTGCAGGACCCGCTCATTACGCAGGTTGATTTGGTGGGGGCACGCCGTTATGAGGTCGCCATTGAGATCGAACAGGATACCTTGCGCACCTACGATTTAACGTTGGATCAGGTGGCCCAGCGCGTACGGCAAACCTCGGTAGAAATTCCCGGAGGCACGCTGGAGACCCAGGCCGGGGACATTCTGCTGCGTGTCAACGAACGGCGGGACTGGGCTCGAGAATTTGCCACGATTCCCTTGATCACAACGGCCGAAGGCGCCATTTTGCATCTGGATGATGTGGCTCAGATCCGAGATACCTTTGAGGAGACGGATCAATATGCCACCTACAATGGGTTTCCCGCTGTAGGGCTGGGCGTTTTTCGCGTGGGCGATCAGACGCCCATTGGCGTCTCAGATGCTGTGCGTGTTGCCATGGCCGACATCGAGATGGATTTGCCTCCCGGTATTGATTGGACCATCAACAGGGACCGCTCAAACATCTATCGTCAACGTCTTACGTTGCTGCTCAAGAACGCCTTTTATGGGTTGACACTGGTGCTGTTTCTGTTGGGATTGTCTCTTGAACTTCGCCTGGCATTTTGGGTGACCATGGGGATTCCTATCTCATTTCTTGGTTGCTTTCTTTTCATACCTGGTTTTGATGTTACCATCAATATGATTTCCATGTTCGCCTTCATTATTGCATTGGGGATTGTCGTTGATGATGCGATTGTGGTGGGTGAGAACATCCATGAATATCGTCAGCGTGGTATGAATTTTAAGCAGGCAGCCATCAGGGGGACTCAGGAAGTATTGCTACCCGTGACATTTAGTATCCTCACGAACATTGTGGCGTTTCTTCCGCTGTGTTTTGTGCCAGGCATTATGGGCAAAATCTGGCGTACGATTCCCTTTGTCGTGATGACAGTTTTTGCCATATCCTGGGTCGAAGCGTTATTGATTCTGCCATGCCACCTGGCGCATGGTCGCCGCCAAACGTCGAAACAGAGGGGCCTTCTCATGCGACTGCAACAGTCTATCAGTCGAGGTTTTGAGTGGCTTATCAACAGGGCCTACGCGCCTTTTCTTGATTTTTGTATTCGCATGCGTTTTGTGACGGTCACACTGGGTGCAGCTGTTCTCGTGAGTGTGCTGGGGTATGTCGACAGTGGGCGTATTGGCATGATTCTGATGCCACGTGTCGAATCGGATCGGGCTGTGGTCACGGCCCTTTTGCCCCATGGATCACCTGTATCAAAGGCCGAAGAGGTTCAAAGAATTTTGCTGACGGCTGCACAAGAAATGGTTAAGGCACATGGAGGTGACAGACTGGCGGAGGGCATTTTTGCACTGATCGAAGAGAATGAAGTGGAGGTGACGGTCTATCTGACCGGTCCTCGCGTTCGTCCGATCAGCACCACAGAACTGACGCGATTGTGGCGTGAACGTACAGGCCCCATCGCAGGACTTGAGCGTTTGCGGTTTGAATCCGACCGAGGCGGCCCTGGCCGTGGCGCTTCTTTGACGGTCGAACTGAGCCATCGAAACATTGACGTGCTGGACCGTGCCAGCGAGGCCTTGGCCGAACGATTGGGTGGCTTCGCCAACGTAAAAGATATCGACGACGGATTTACACCTGGCAAGAAGCAGTTGGACTTCAGTTTAAGCGAAGAAGGCCATAGCCTGGGATTGACACAGCAGGCTCTGGCTCGCCAACTCCGAAACGCCTTTTATGGCGCGGAAGCAGTGCGGCAGCAACGCGGGCGCAATGAGATTCGGGTCAAGGTCAGATTACCTCGAGCTCAACGTACCCGGCAGTATGATCTTGAGCATCTGTTGGTTCGAACGCCGCAGGGCACGGATGTGCCTCTGGTTCAAATAGCTGAGATCGTCCGGGGTCACGCTTATACCTCAATCTCACGTCGCAACGGTCGACGCACTGTGACTGTCACTGCCAATGTGGATCCGATGTCACAAACAACCCAGGTGCAGGCGACGCTCGTGGATGAGGTGTTGCCGCAGTTGATCAAAGACTTTCCCGGTTTGTCCTACGGTTGGGAGGGACGCCAGCAAGACATGACTGAAAGTGCCACTGCCTTGTTTCAAGGCTTGATGTTGGCGCTATGTGCCATTTATGCGTTGCTTGCCATTCCCTTTAGAAGCTACTATCAACCGATTATCGTGATGATTGCCATTCCGTTTGGCGTTGTAGGGGCTGTCTTGGGGCACGTCATCATGGGGTATGCTTTGAGTCTGCTAAGCCTCATGGGCATTGTGGCGCTCTCCGGTGTGGTGGTGAATGATTCACTCGTGTTGATAGACTTTGCCAATCGTCGAATGCGTGAAGGCATCTGTGCCTTTGAGGCCATTCATCAGGCGGGTGTGCGGCGTTTTCGACCGATTGTATTGACGACACTGACAACCTTCGGGGGGCTGGCACCCATGATCTTTGAGACGTCACGTCAGGCGAGGTTTATGATTCCTATGGCCATTTCTCTGGGCTTCGGCATTCTTTTTGCTACTGGCATTACGCTTGTCCTTGTGCCTTGTTTATACTCAATTGCTGAAGATGCCCGTCGAATGCTGCTAAGCATTTGGCCCGAGCAGGAAGACCTTGAGCCACTCCAAGAAACTGAAGTGGTCTGATGAATTATCGGGTATGGCTGCGGGTTTCCGAGGCACCGAACGCAAGATTGAGATGCTTGGAACAGGTGAATGTCTATCAAAGAGATCAGAATTCTTGTAGTTTTGAGAATCTTTGCTATACTTGTTAATCAACCTATAGGTTGGAATATATTCAGCGAAGATTTAGTAGGTATTATGTTCTAACAGGACTTTTACGAAATCTAAGGACGTAGAACACAGGAAACAGTCCAAAAAACGCGATTTATTCTGATTCCTGTTAATATATAGACGGCCATGTCGCATGGCTGTACTATACAATTTTACCCTTTTTGAGGAGGTGTTTGATGAATTCTAGATTAATGATTGCAACCCTTGTTGTGGCGGTTGCGCTCAGTGGGAGCCTGATGGCAAATACCCTGAGACAGGATACCGGTGCCGATGGCATCGTGAGTGTGGAGGCGGAAAATTATGATGAACTGATCGAGCAGAGCGGGGGGACTTTTGAGCTGACCGGACCCAAGGATGATTTTACAGGGGTTTTCGGTATGGAGGGTACGGGTGGAGGTAACGCTGGCACGACAGGCTACGCAGCCTCGAATCCCCACATGAATTATCTGATTGAGTTTGTCAAGACCGGTACCCACTATGTTTGGGTGCGAGCTTGGGGTGCCAGCGGAAGTGACGATTCTTGCCACGTCGGTCTGAATGGTGAAGAAAACACTACCAGCAATCGCATGGATGGCTGGAACGCCAATTACACTTGGTCCAATGACACGATGGACAATGTGCCTGCCTTCTTCGAGGTCCCCACGGTGGGTGTGCATACGCTCAATGTCTATCAGCGTGAGAACGGCCTGATTATTGACAAGATCGTATTAACGACCAATCCCGATTATGTGCCCACAGGCGACGGTCCACCTGAGAGTGACCGCGGTCCAAGCCTGGCAGCCGTAAAGCCTGTGCCTGGTGATGGGGCTGAGGATGTACTTCGCGATAGCTTGTTGTCATGGACACCTAGTGAGTATGCGGTGACACATAATGTGTTTGTGGGACAGAATTTCGATGATGTGAATGATGCGACTGAGCCCACGTTTTCGAACTTGGATGCTAATTCACTTGATCCAGGGCGATATGATTTTGGTCAAACCTATTTTTGGCGTGTGGACGAAGTGAATGGTGCTCCGGATAGAACTGTGTTCAAGGGTGACATCTGGAGCTTCACCGCCGAACCCTATTCAATACAGATGGCTGGCTCTGACATAATCGTCACGGCATCCAGTGTGTCTGATGAATATTCAATCCCGGAGAATACCACCAATGGGACCGGACTAGGGGATGACGAGACACATGGTATTAAAACTGAGACCATGTGGTTTACGGCCATGGATGATTTAACGCCCTGGATTCAATACGAATTTGACGGGGTCAAAAAGCTTGACATCATGAAGGTCTGGAATTCTAACAATTCGGCTGAGAGTTTTCTTGGCTATGGCGTCAAGGGCGTTTTGATTGAGTATTCAACTGATGGTCAGACCTGGGAAACATTGGAGGACGCCAATGAGTTCAGTCGGGCACCGGGACGCCCCACCTATAATGAGTATGATCTCATTGACTTTGGTGGTGCAGTAGCCAAGATGGTGCGTTTGAATATTCAAAGCAACTGGGGTGGTTTCTTGACGTCCTACAGTCTTAGTGAAGTTCAGTTTAGTGCGATTCCTGCTGCAGCTCGCACACCGTTGCCTGTGTCCGGATCAGTGGACATTCTTCCTGGCGACGTGCTGTCCTGGCGTGCAGGGCGCGAAGCCGCTCAAAGTAGGGTATATGTCAGTACAGACGCCAATGAAATAGCTGACGGTTTGGCGCCTTCTTTGACATCCACTACTAACAGCATCAATCTCAGTGCGTTTGATATTGAAATGGGTCAGACCTATTACTGGCGTGTGGATGAAGTGAACAATGCAGAGGCTGCATCTGTCTGGCCCGGTCCTGTGTGGAGTTTCTTGACGGTGGCTACGCTGGTTGTAGACGATTTTGAGCGCTACAACAACGACAGTCCGGATCGTCCTTTCCAGGTTTGGCTTGATGGGTATGGTTACTCTGCCGATGAGTTCTTCCCTGCCGGGTACAATGGCAATGGCACAGGTGCCGGTATTGGACATGACATCTGGAGTGTGTCGAGTGATCACTATAACGGTGACATCATGGAAACCACGAACACCAAGCCAGGCAGTGGCCAGGCCATGCCGTTCTACTACAACAATACGGGTGGTGTAGCATCCCAGACTGAACGGGCATTCGCTCCCGCACAAGATTGGACCCTGGGTGGTGCTCAAACCCTCTCGATCGCCTTTAGTGGTCAAACGGGCAACACGGGCACGCTGTATGTCAAGATCAATAATAGCAAAATCGTCTACACAGGTGATCCCGGTAACATGGCTCTGGGATTTTGGCAGACCTGGAATGTTGACCTGTCTTCCGTCAATGTTCAAAATGTGACAAAGCTCCAGATTGGTGTGGAGGGTAGCGGTGCTGCTGGCATGTTGTTGATTGATGATATCACACTGAATGCCAACGCGGTTGATCCAGGTGATACGGGTAACAAGGCCCTGGTTGTTTGGGTCTCCTTCCATGGTGCTGATAACGTACCCGCAGACGGGGCGGCTGGTGCCGGTTTCACGGAAGCGCCTGATAAGGCATACACCGATCTACTGAAGGCCAGCGGATACAACGTGATCAGATATGTCACAACCAACGCGCCCAGTGTGGAGACGCTCAATACGGCGGATCTGGTGATCGTCAGTCGTTCGGTTGCCAGTGGTGGTTATCAGGATGACGGTGCCACAAGGTGGAACAGCGTGACTGCGCCCATGATTATCACGGGTGGGTACACGATTCGGTCCAGTCGCATGGGATTTACCACCGGTACGACGATGGTCGATACGACTGGAGACATTACCTTGACAGTCAACAATCCGAGCCATCCAGTCTTTGCAGGCATTGAGTTGGCTGCAGGCACCATGGCCAATTCCTTTGCCGGCGTGGTGACCTATCCAACTGATGGCACCACTGTGTCGCGGGGCATCTCGGTCAATGATGATCCGTTGAATGCTGACGGGACACTCCTGGCCACGATTTCAGACGCTGGCAACGGTCCTGCTGGGGGGATGGTGATAGCTGAATGGCAGACAGGGGCCACGATGACGCATACGGGTGGCGTTGGCACGGACACACTGGCCGGTCATCGGTTGGTGTTCCTGACAGGAAGTCGCGAGGCCAGTGGCATTAGCTCCGAAACAGCCGGTCTGTATGATTTGTATGAAGAGGGTGAGCAGATGCTTGTCAATGCTGTCGAATATATGTTACAGTAGTAAAAGCTAAACTCCGATACTTTTTTTCGGTTAGACCCCTATTGGGTTAAAAGAAATCAAGCGGCCTTGGCATGTTCAAGGCCGCTTCTTTTGTGTGGGTCAAACACATTCTGGATGGGGAAACAATCAACAGCATTCAGTCGCTGTTTGATATTTTTAGTCGGCCTACTTTTCCTTCTCAGCCCGAATGGCTTCGAGGATGTCCCTTCCACCTGCATCGAGGAGATCCAGGGCCATGGCTTCCGCACATTTGAAGGCGTCAGGTACGGAGACGGTTTGGGCACGTTGGATGTGAGTTTGGCCCTGTGGATCGCCGATCATGGCCTGGATGGTGATTTGATCGGCTTCAACAGAGGCGTACACACCCAATGGAATACTGCATCCGCCGTGCATGGCAGCCAGGATGAGTCGTTCGGTTTCAACGCAGAGGCGTGTGTTGGGATCGTCGAGTCTGGCAATAAGCGCCACCAATTCTGGGAGATCTTTGCGAGCCTGTATAGCCAGGGCGCCTTGGCCTGGCGCGGGCAGAAAAGCGGGTGAGGGGAGGATCGCTGCAATATGAGCAGACAGGCCTAGACGGTTTAGTCCGGCGTGGGCCATGACTGCGGCATCAACATCACCATTGGCAACCTTGGCCAGGCGGCTCTCTACATTACCTCTTAAGGGAACGCAGTTGAGGTCAGGCCGGGCGTGCTTGATTTGTGCGATGCGTCTCAGGCTGGAGGTGCCAACCGTGGCTCCGGCTGGCAGGTCTTGCAGACCCGTAGTTTTCTGGGTGGTAATCAAGACATCTGAGGGGGATTCTCTTTTGGGCATGGCTGCCACAATGAGTTTATCCGGCCCCTGGGTGGGCAGATCTTTTAGACTGTGTACAGCCATGTCGGCTCTGCCATCAAGTAGGGCCGATTCAACTTCGGAGGTGAACAGCCCCTGGGTTTGGGATTGATATAAAAAGTCAGAGGTGTTTTTGTCACCAGTGGTCGAAATCGGGACCACTGAGATGTCAGCCTCTGGATCGAGTGCCAGGAGAGCGTCTCGGGTTATGTGTGTTTGCGCTAAGGCGAGTTTGCTGGGACGGCTGGCTATTCTGATGGGCTTCATGGCTTAACCTTTTTGATTGGGGCAAGTGGGTAATGTGAGGCTGAATATACGGCCTTGTCTCCTTTAGCGACTGTTTGATTATCTCCACTGCCTGATGGCCTTTATTGTGTGGCTCAGATCTTTGGGGCTATGAGCGATCGACAGGAACCATGCTTCATATTGAGAGGGGGGCAGATACACGCCATGATCAAGCATGTGTCTAAAAAACTTGGCATGTGTGGTCGTGTCAGACGTGATTGCAGAGTTGTAGTCACGCACCTGGTTTGTGCCAAAGAAAACAGTGAACATGGAGCCCATCCGGTTGATTGTGTGTTTCAGGCCCACGTCAGTGAGTGCTGCTGACATGTCCTGGCAGAACTGTTGAGTTGTGCCAGCCAACTGTTTGTAAGGATTGGTTTGCTTCAATATGTCCAGTGTGGCAATACCCGCTGCCACACACACGGGATTGCCAGACAGTGTGCCAGCTTGGTACACCTGCCCAGTGGGGGCCAGGCAGTCCATGATGTGGGCTCTGCCGCCACAGGCACCAATGGGGAAGCCACCCCCAATGATCTTGCCCAGGCAGGTCAGATCTGCATTAATACCGAAGCTCTTTTGGACGCCGCCATAATTGAGACGAAATCCAGTAATGACCTCATCAAAGATGAGCAGGCTCTTGTATTCGTTGCAGAGAGACCTGAGTTTTTTGAGAAACGGCAAGTCGGGGACTATCACACCCATGTTGCCTGCCACGGGTTCAACGATGATCGCGGCAATCTTGTCCTTGTGTTTTTCAAAGGCCATTTCTACGGCCTTGGCATCGTTGTAGGGGACCAGGATCGTGTGTTTGGCAAAGTCTTTGGGCACACCTGGACTACTGGGCGTACCAAGCGTTAAAGCACCAGAGCCTGCCTGTACCAGCATGTGGTCCACGTGGCCATGGTAGCATCCTACAAACTTGATGATCTTGTCACGGCCCGTAAATCCCCTGGCCAGACGAATGGCGGTCATCACAGCTTCAGTGCCGGAACTGACCATTCGCACTTTCTCTACCGATTTGATGGCCCGGCACACACGCATGGCCAATTGGGTTTCCAGTTCTGTGGGAATACCATAGCTGGTGCCCTTGGTCATCACCTGTTTGACCGAACCAAGGACCTTTTTGTGGGCATGGCCCAGGATCATGGGCCCCCAGGACAGGCAATAGTCGATATATTTATTGTCGTCTGCATCCCACAGGTATGCGCCCTTGGCTTTGTTGATAAAGATGGGTTTGGCCTCCACTGATTTGAAGGCACGCACCGGCGAGTTGACACCGCCTGGAATATATTTTTCGGCTTGCTTAAACAGTTTGGTATTGTTCTTTTGAGGACGTGTCATGAGGGTACGATTTCTCCATGTATTCCGTGTTCTTTGGCAATATTCAATGTGGGCTGTCCCAGGCAAAATACCTTAACGTGATCTGGGACCTGCCCAAAGTGCTTCACAAAGGCTTTGACTGTAGACCCACTGGTGAACAAAATTTGGTCAATGTAATCAAAATCGACGGGGTCAGGTTCCATGTCGATCGTCTTGTACACTACGACCTCTTCCATCAAGGCACCTCTGAGTTTCAATCCCTTGGGTAATTCTTCTGAGGCGATTTCAGCCTTGGGCAGCAGGAACCGTTGCCCTGAGACTTCCATCTTGCTGAAGGCTTCTAGTAATCCCGTACTGGATTCATTGTCAGGGATCAGGTCAGCTGTGAGTCCGTATTCCTGGAGTCGTTTGGCCGTGCTTTTGCCGATGGCTGCGATTTTGACGTTGCCAAGTACACGGACGTCTTTGCCCTGGGCAAACAACCGTTCAAATAGATACTTTGCACTGTTGACGCTGGTAAAGACAATCCAGTCGTTCTTCGGAATGGAGTCTAGCATGGCGTCAATAGGGGTTGTGTCTTCAAGGCGTACGCAGTCAATGATGCGGCGATGCACAATGTGGCCCAGATACGCATAACGGTCCGGGTGGTTGCCCAGGATCAGCACGTTTTTCTTTTTCCCGAACCAGTCCAGCTTGTCCTGTAATTTGACCACCTCACCCACAATGAAGAGTGCAGGCGTTCTTAGCTTGGTCTCTTCAGCCTTGGCCATGAAGTTGCTGAGTGTGCCAGGGATCACACGCTGATCATAGCAGGTGCCATGTTCAATGGCGGCCATGGGGGTTTCTTCTGACCAGCCTTGCTGGATGAGTGACCTGATGATCCGTTCGATGTTGCCCACGGACATGAAAAACACAACGGTGCCTGCTTTGGGAATTTCAATGTTCCAGTCCCCTGATTCGTCCGTGTGGCCTGCTTTGCGATGGCCTGTGACAAAAGCAATGTCTGGCGTGCAGTCTCTATGGGTCGGTGGTATACCGGCGTAGCAGGGGGCTGCCAAGGCACTGGTGATTCCAGGTATCACTTCAAACTCGACCCCAGCTTCGTAACAGGCGAGTGCCTCTTCGCCCCCACGTCCAAACATATAACAATCGCCTCCTTTAAGGCGGCATACCATATGTCCTTCTTTGGCTTTCTTTACCAGCAACGCGTTGATGTCTTCCTGGGGCAGGGTGTGCTGGCTGGCGAATTTGCCGACAGAGATGAGGTCTGCCCCGGCCTTGGCCAGTCGCAGAAGTTCTTTGGGACTGAGATGGTCGTACAGGATTACGTCGGCTTGTCTGATGATTTGATGTCCCTTGAATGTGATTAACCCCAGGTCCCCTGGGCCTGCCCCTACCAAGAATACTTTGCCTTGTGTCATGATTAATTGACCGAGATAATTATAAGGAATAAACACGCTTTACAAAAAAAGCATAATCTATTATATCTACGCATCAGAGACGGTTTAGTCAAGTTAAAAGAGAGTTATCATGGACAAGTTTGATCGTCAGATATTAGATGTACTGCAAAAAGAATTTCCTTTGAGCGAGAGACCCTATGGGGTTATTGCCCAGAAGATAGGGGCCTCTGAAGCCGAAGTTTGGCAGCGTGTTCAGACCCTGGTGTCTTCGGGTGTCATTCGTCGGTTGGGGGCCAGCCTGGATTCTCGCAAGCTTGGGTATGCCAGCACGCTTGCTGCGGTGAATGTGATGGAGGGAAAAATTGACCAGGCTGCTGACGTGATCAATGCCTATCCAGAGGTGACGCATTGTTACCAGAGAAAAGACGCGTTTAATATTTGGTTTACAGTGATTGCCTTTAGCGAGCAGAGAATTATGGACATTCTTGAAGAAATCCGTTTAGCGATTGGGTTAACACCCGAACAGATTTTGAATGTACCGGTTGAGAGGCTGTTTAAGCTTGACGCTCGATTTACTGTGTCAAAGCCGGATTCAGATTCCTAAGCAAGCATATTCGGTGTCCTGCAGTTTTCTGTGGTTTCCATATTCGTTCTATCACGCCTTCAATCTTTCCCGAAATCAGGAGTACTTTATCTAGTATCACAAATGGAAAGGCAATATTCGAGAACTGGAGAATGTGATTGAACGATCCATTATAGTCTCAGACGATGATCTGATTGACATCAAAAACTTGGGGCTTCTATCCCCTTATGGCGATGCCATGGATGGGGTCGATGATAATCTTCAAAATACGCTCAAGGTCTTTGAAAAACAGCATATTCTACGCGTGCTCAAGAAGAATAATTATGATAAAATACAGGCAGCTAAGGCATTAGGTATGGGATTATCCAGCCTGTACAGAAAAATGGATGAACTGGATATTCGGATTGCCAAGACTAAAACATAAGAAAGTACCATGTCAAATCAATTAACAGAACTTGAAAAGAATGTGTTGGCTGTGTTGCAGGATGGATTTCCCAAAGACAGCCAGACGCCGTATGCTGATATGGCACAACGTATTGGCATAACGACCCAGACCCTGTTGGATCTACTTGAGCAGTGGCAGACGGATGGAAAGATTCGCAGGATCGGTGCGATCATCAATCACTTTCATGTCGGCATGGGCAGCGGTGCTATGGTGGTTTGGCTCGTTGAACCGGACCGTATTGAAGAGGTGGGGCTTTGTCTGGCTCAGTTCAAAGAGGTGAGTCATGCCTATCAGCGTCCTTGCTCACCTCAGTGGCCATATAATTTATATACCATGGTGCATGGTGCTGATCCAGCAAGCACTGCGGAAACCGTCAAGCAGATGAGCGACGCGTGTGCGGTGGCTGACTGTCAATTGCTTTTGACAGAGAAAGAACTCAAGAAAGTGCCGCCCACTTACATTATTCCAGATAGCTCGATGAGACAGGGATAGACTCATGACGCAACTCCCCACACAGGAAGTGATTGCATTTGTTATGGCAGGGTGCCTGTACGCCGCATCCGCTGTTTTGGCGACTGTACAATTGCGTTCGAAAAAAGAAACTGTCACATGGTTCATCGTGGGGCCGGTGTGTACCGCTGTGTGTTTGAATTGTCTGGTGTTGGTGTTTAGGGCTGTGTCGATTAGTGCGATTCCTCTGACAGGTCTGTTTGAATCTCTGCTTGTGTTAAATCTGGTGCTGGGGTTACTTTATATCTTGATGAGTTTTGGGATGACTCAGGTCTGGTTTTCTGTGGCCATGATCTGGCCCATGTTGGGGCTGACTATTCTGGCGGTTTTGGTGGCTGAGCCCGCAGCGAAGCTCGACGACAATATGCCAGTGACGCCCTGGACCGTATTTCATGCCATATCCATGCTGTTAAGCAGTGGTGCGATGATCTTCTCAACGGCTTCGGCTTCACTGTATTTACTGAGTGACTACATGCTCAAGCACAAGAAAGTGATGAGTGTGCTGGGACGCGTGCCCAATATTGAGTGGCTCAGGCATGCCAATAAACGGGGTTTGATTCTGAGTTTCTTGGGTATGTCTCTGGGACTCATATCTGGTATAGGTTTGACCGTGGCGGCCTCCACCAAGATGGACATGGCTTGGACAGATCCCAAAATTGTGCTAATGGCCGGGACATGGTGTCTGTTGATTATTATTTTGAGTTGGCATACCTTTGCTGGGTTGAGTGACAGGACGATGGCTTATGCCACTGTTGTGATGCTGTTTTTTGTTATCTTTGCCGTGGTGGGTGTGACCATCTTCTGTGGTACCCGGCATGTTTTTACATAGTGAAGAAGAATTGCTTGATGGATAAGAACTCCCTATGAAGATAGTTGTAGTAGGTTTAAATCATAAAAGTGCACCGATTCAAATTCGGGAACGTTTGTCGTTTAACAAAACGCAGGCGACTGAGTTGTTGACTCAACTACGTGAGACCTATCCAGAGTCTGAATTTGCACTGTTGTCCACATGCAATCGCGTGGAACTCTATACTGTCAGTGATTTTGACGAGTGGACGCAGGACAATGAATTGATTGCTTTTTTGGCAACGATCAAGTCCTTTACGTCCCAAGAATTCAAAGAGCATCTTTACATCCATATGGGACAAGATGCTGTGGCCCATCTTTTGACTGTGACATCCGGGTTGGACAGTTTGGTGCTGGGCGAGTCCCAGATTGTTGGCCAGGTCAAGGACTGCTATAAAATGGCCTGTGACAATCACACTGCGGGCAAGGTGTTGAACCGGCTGTTCCACAGTGCCTTTTCCAGCAGTAAAGAAGTGCACAGCTCTACCGCTATTTCGGCGGGGCGTGTGAGTGTGGCAGGCGTGGCTATAGAATTGGCCATGCAGCTTTTCTCAAACATAAAACAGGCCCGTGTCCTGGTGGTTGGGGCGGGGCAGATGGGCGAGCTTTTGGTCAAGCATTTACGGCATGTCGGTTGTGAGCACATCACCATTATTAATCGTTCCTTGTGCAAAGCCCAAAGCATGGCCTCCCAAAATGGGGTTCAGGCCTTACCTTGGGAGGCTTTGGAAGAGCAGTTTATTGAGGCTGACATTGTGGTGGGCTCTGCCTCCGTGGAGCAATATCTTTTTGACAAGCAGGGATTTAAACGTGTTGCCAAGTCGCGTCGTCACAGGACATTGCTCATCATTGACATTGCTGTGCCGCGGAATTTTGATCCGGCCATTGGACAGCTGCAAAACATGTATCTCTTTAGTGTGGACGATCTGTCCAGTGTGGCTCAGCAAAATATTGATGCCCGCGAATTGGATATCGCCACAGGTCTCACTGTGGTTCAGGAAAATACACGGGAATTCATGGAGTGGTTTGAGGTGCGTGATTTGGGGCCTCAGATTGGTCAACTAAAGGCGGCACTCACGCAAATTAGTCAGAAGGAGTTGGATCGCTTTTTTGTGGGCGCACGGGAAAATGCGTCATGTCGCAATGTCCTAGGTCCCATGGTCAATCGGATTGTCAACAAAATACTATTTTGCTTTATCAAGTATATCAATGCTACGGCCAAGGAGAAGGGTATTGCTGAAGCCAAGGATGTGGTGAAACAAATTGTGACTCAGGCAGGTCAGATTACTGCCGAAGATGGACAATAAGGAATTCTATTCATGAACCATAAATCGGCGCCATCAAGAATGCTCAGGCTATTGTTTTGGGAGTCCACGATTCAGTGCAATCTGACGTGTGCCCATTGTCGTCGGCTTGAAGACAATGAGGCTGCCCCAAACGACATGTCCACAGATCAGGCCAAAACGTTGATTTCACAATTGGCTGAGTTGGGACACTCTCAACCCATGATGCCCATCATGGTGTTTTCAGGGGGAGAACCCCTCTGCCGTCCGGATCTGTTTGAATTGATTGCTTACGCAAAAGAACAGGGTCTTATCCCGGCTTTGGCCACCAACGGGACGCTCATTGATGAAGCCATGACTGACCGTATTGCTGCCAGTGGTGTGGAGCGTGTTTCCATCAGTCTGGATGGCGCCACGGCCGAGATGCATGATCATATGCGTCAACTGAAGGGGTCATTTGATCAAGCGGTTCAGGGCATTACCCATCTGCACAACAAGGGTGTGCCGTTTCAGATTAATATGACTGTGACGCAACATAATCGTCACCAGTTGACAGATCTGTATGAGTTGGCCCTGTCTTTGGGCGCCGTGGCGGTGCATCCATTTATGCTGGTGCCAGTGGGCTGTGGTGTGGAACTGGCTGAAACGGACATGATGACACCCTTGCAGTATGAAGAATCTCTGAAGCTGATTGCCGACCTTGAGAAACGAGGTGACATGGAGATCAAGGTGACTTGTGGTCCACACTACGAACGAGTCAAGAGAGAGGTTGGGTTATATCCATCAGTACATGGGCATGGCAAGGCGCCTGCGGGTCACGGTCATGGACACGCACATGGGCAGGGGCAGGGTGGTGCGTCATCACGCGGTTGTCTTGCCGGTATGGGGGTGGTTTTTGTGGGACATCAGGGCGAGGTGTTCCCCTGCGGATATCTACCCGTTTTGTGCGGCAATGTGCTGGAGACCTCAGTCAGTGATATTTGGAATTACAGCAAGGATCTTGTGCAACTGAGCGACAGCGATGCATTGGAAGGCAAGTGCGGGGCATGCGGGTTTCGCAAAGTGTGTGGGGGATGTCGTGCACGGGCCTATGCAGAAACGCAAAACTATCTCGCCGAAGAACCATTTTGCGTCTACAAACCTAAGGGGACACATACCTCTTAATATTTGATTTTGAGTTCTTGAGTAGCTGACGGCTGACGGCTGACAGCTAGCAACTAAAAACTAGCAACTACAAACTAAAAACCGAGTACGAAATTATGATTAACATAAGTAAAGTGTATTGCGATCAAGTGACTCCCGGGGACTGGCTGCGTTATGGTAAAAAAGGGGCTGGTGAACGAGAGGGTGAAATCATCCCAAAAAAGGCTTCAGAGAGAAAGCCCATTGTGGTGTGGAATATTACACGGATGTGTAATCTCAAATGCGTTCACTGCTATAATGACAGTGGTGTGGGCAAGCCATCCAACGAAGTCTCCACGGAAAAGGCCAAATCCATTTTGGACGACCTGGCTGACTTTGGCATTCCCTCGATTTTGTTTTCAGGCGGTGAGCCACTCATGCGTCCTGACCTGTTTGAATTGATTGAATATGCCGTGGGCAAGGGTTTGCGTGCTGTTATATCAACCAATGGTACGCTCATCGACAAAGACAAAGCAAAGATGATTAAGGATTTGGGTGTCAGTTATGTGGGCATCAGCCTGGACGGCATGGGACCTGTCAATGATAAGTTCCGAGGTGTGGAGGGTGCGTTTGAACGGACCGTTCAGGGCATTCGAAATTGTCAGGCTGCTGGTGTGCGTGTGGGGCTGCGCTTGACCTTGACAGGGCAAAATGTTCAGGACTTGGAAAGCCTGTTTGATTTCTTTGATGCAGAGGGGATCGAGCGAGCCTGTTTCTATCATCTGGTGCCTAGTGGCCGAGGTAGTGAGATGTCCACTGAACAGTTAACGAGTGCTCAGAGCAGGGCGGCCCTGGATCTCATCCATGCCAAGACAAAACAATACAAGGACGAAGGCAAGCAGACAGATATTCTGACTGTGGACAACCATGTGGATGGCATCTATACCTATTTGAAGTTGTTAAAGGAAGATCCTGATCGGGCTCAAGATGTCTGGAAACTCCTGACCTGGAATGGCGGTGGACTCAATAGCAGTGGCATCGGCATTGGCAGCATTGATTACGACGGATTTGTCCATGCAAATCAGTTCTGGGGTCATTACAGTCTGGGCGATATTCATGAGAATCCGTTTAGTGAAATTTGGAGTAATTCTGATGAGCCATTGCTCAAGGGGTTGAGAGATCGACGTGCCAATGTGAAAGGCCGCTGCCGCGTATGCAAGTTCTTTGATGGATGTGGTGGTAGTTTGCGAGTCCGTGCGGATCTTCATTTTGGTGACACCTGGGCGCCTGATCCTGGTTGTTATCTAACAGACGAAGAAATTGGTCTGGACGAAAAGATGATTGCTGACCTGAAAACCTGTGGTGAATGGTTTGACATGCCGGAATAAACCGCAGCAGTGAATCGAAAACCAGGTATAAAAACAACAAAGAAGGAGTTTCTTATTCTTGAGAAACTCCTTCTTTGTAATGACAAACCGCTGTTCAGTGCCATGCAATCTGAAAATTGAAAGGCACAGGGTATGTTATGTACAGCGTGGGCCAGGACCTCACAGACGATCAAGGCAAAGCACGAATAACCGGCAAAGGTTGTAAAGACCAGACCACCTGGGACGAGACGTTCGTCGTGTCCCGGTGATCCGGAAAACTCGGTTTAGTAGTACCAGGGAGCGCGAGCGGCCCGACGCAGAAAGCGATTGGCTTCTGCGTCATCGACAAATCTCTCAGTCTCGGGATTCCATTTAAGATCTCGTCCCAGGGTCAGGGCAATGTTTCCCAAATGGGCAATCGTGATTGAACGATGAGCCACTTCAATGGGGGCCACGGTTTCCTTGCGAGAAATCACGCAATCAATAAAGTTTCGGAAGTGATGTTTGGACTCATACAGATGGATTTCGCTGGGCCCAATGACTGAGTTGTAAATCTCTTTGGAGCTGGCCTTATGCTGGCCGCGATTGGCCCAGACCCAACCCTCGGAGCCTTCAAATGTGATACCACCTCGTTCTTTGTCAGATATGATAAGGGTGACGCCATTTTCATAGAGGCATTCAAAGTAGTACTCTGTGGCCGTGTTGTATATCGGGTGCTTGGCAAAGGTGCCACGGGCATTTTTGATTTCGATGGGGCCTGTGTATTCTGTCCCCATACCCCATTGGGCAATGTCAGGATGATGACCTCCCCAGTCTGTGATTTGGCCACCTGAATAGTCCCTGATCCAGCGGAAGTTGACGCCGCAGCGTGCCGGGCAGTAGGGGGCATTGGGGGCCGGGCCCAGCCACATGTCGTAGTTAAATCCGTCTGGTACTGGAACCTCCTCAGTTTGATTGGCCGTTCTGCCGTAATCGGGAATGCCACCTGGCAGGCCACAACGTACGGTGTGCAGTTTACCGATGCGTCCATTCAGAACCAGTTCGCAGACACGTCGGAAATTCCCGTCAGATCGTTGTTGACTCCCCGTCTGCCAGATCCGGCTATACCGTGTCACTGTGTCGGTCATGAGTCTACCATCAGCGATGGTCAGGGACAGTGGTTTCTGGCCATAAATATCCTTGCCAGCCTTGGCTGCCGCCACAGCCAGGGGGGCATGCCAATGATCGGGCGTGGCAATTTCTATGGCATCAATATCTTCTCGTGCCAATACCTCACGATAATCTTCGTAGGCGGCACAGCTGGTGCCCTTGTAGTGGTTGTCTACGATCTGGCGTGCGGGTTCGCGTCCGGCAATGCCGCCACTCCAATAGCCAGGGCCTTTCCGATTCACATCACATACTGCCACAACGCGCACACGTTGATCCTGGAGGAAGCCTCTCATGTCATTGGTGCCTTGATTGCCAGTGCCAATGAAGGCCATGGTGATCTTGTTGCTGGGGGCATCAGCACCCAATACATGAGCCGGGACAATGGTGGGCAGTGCCATTAAACTTGCCGCGGCTGTGGATCGTTTCAGAAATTGTCGTCTTGATATCGCCTGTTTGTTTTGCATGATTAGTTCCAAAAATTAAAGGGAGAGTAAATAGGTTTCCAGGTCAGCGAGTTGCTTTTCGGTGAGGTCGGAGGTTTTTCCATGTTTGTTTTCAGGGTTGAACGTGGTCAGCACCTCTCTGATGGTGGCAGCACTGCCGTTGTGCAGGTAAGGGTTCGTTCGCCAGAGTTCTACCAGTGTGGGGGTATCAAAGGCTTCATCTGTCTCTCGGTTCTGACCAGTGCCCACATTAAACAATTTTTTGTTGGTGTGCAGGGAGCCAGAGTGGCAGGCGTGACAGTTTGCCTGGGCAAATACTTTTTGTCCCCTGGCTGCAGATTTGCTGAGCTTGCCCTGATCCAGATAGGGACTGGGCATGGGCTTTAGGCTGCTGAGATACGCATCCATGGCCTCGGCTTCTTCTTTGGGACGCTGGGCAAATTGAATGTGACGGATACCCGCACGCACGGCTACTTCAGCAGTTGAACGTACGCCCAGACTCATGCTTGGAGGGGTCTGGTGAGACAGAAGCAGGCTCTTGGTATTCTTGGGATTGCCCAGGCCATCATTCATCAGATCCCAGTTGAGCCCGTCAGCCCGGCCATCTTCCGTGTGACAGCTAGCACAGCTTTGCCATTGCTGAAAGCAGGTGGTGGCTGTGTTGAAGAGCATCTCTCCTCGACGAATCTGAGAGAGTGTCGGGGTTGGACCCAGTTTGAGGCTGGTGGCTTTGAGACGAGGTTGGGTTGTGTCCACCACAGCCAAAGCGTCTGAAAAGAATTCTGTGGCATACAGAACTGAGTCTACCGCGATCAGAGCCCTGGGGCCAATCCCTTCAATGACGACACGCTGCTTAATACCTGTGAGGAAGGACAGGTCATTTTGCACATCTTTGGCGCTGTGTGTGACTTCAGTCACTTTTTCGTTTCGCGCCGCCTTGTCTATTCGCTGATGGAGTTGATTGCGATCAATCAGGCTGATTTCATTGGTGCCTGCATGGGCGGTGCAGAGCCATTGGCCGTCCGCTGTACAGGTCACGCCCCAGGGATTGGCCGCGCCATTGTCCACGTCGTCCAGGAGCACTGTGTTGACGATCTGCTGGGTCTGGGTGTCGATAATAGTGATGGCGTTGGTATTGATCCAACCCCGCTGCAATTGCGACGTAGGCACGGTGTAGCGGGCTAAAATATGTGTAGCATAGGCATATTGGCCGTTCGGTGACAGGCAGATGTCACGCAGGTGGATGGTGCCATTGGGCATGGCGATGCGCTTGTCTTGCTTGTTCTGACGTGTGTTTATCACAGAGATGCTGGCACCTGTGTAGTCCAGGTCCGCACGCATACTGGGTAGCTGATTCAAGACAAACAGAGTTTCGCCGTCTTGGGAGAGTTGGGCGGCCACTGGTTCTCGGTCCACTGAAATGGTAGTGATCTTGGCTAAGTTCTTCGCACGCAACACGGCGACTTCATTGCTGAAGCTGTTACACACGTAGAGAGTCTTGCCATTCTGGCTGAGAACCGGGGCTTGAGGTGTGTGTCCCAGGGATGTCGTGTGTTCGATACGACGCGTGGTTAGGTTCAAGGCGAGTACCTTGCCCAATGCCCCGTCTCCAGTCACATACAACCGGGTTTGGTCTTGAGACAGGCACAAGCCGCTTGGTGCCATGGGCAGAGGAATATGCGCTGTGATCTTACCTGAGATGCGATCTATCAGGGTTAGACGTCTGGCATTGGATTCGGCCACAATGAGTAACGCCTTGTCCGACGAGACAATGACTGATGAGGGGGATAGGTAAGGTATCTCTGCTGCCATCAATGGGGCCAAGCCACTCAAGACCAGGATCAATATGATGCATCTGACGTACTTCGTAGCGTATTGTTTCATGAACAACTCCTAGGGTGCACAACCTGGTTCTTTTATGGCGACTCTTCCTTGGCAATTTTCAGGATTTTTCGACAATGCTGTGGGTCAGCTCGTAGCCCTTGAGATACGGAAATCCTTCCCAGACCACATATCCCCCGGGTTCCAGAATGATGACATGAGGAATCCCTGTGACCTCCAGTTGATCCTTCATGCGGCGTTGTGTATCAATGGCCATGTAATAATTGGCCACAGGCTTTTTCAACTTACGGACAGCCTCTTCGGTTTCATCTGAGATGCCAATTATGACCAGGTCTTCATTGTCAGTATCTGTTCTGGATTGTGAGTTACACCCCGACATGACCAGGGTGGTTAGTACCAGGACTGTCATCGCAAACTGTTTCATATGGGGCATCCAACAAAGAGTATTGATTGGCCACCAGGATCTTGACTTAAAATGCCAAGATCCTGGCCGCCAGGTTTTGCGTTCGGGGTCCTGGTACGGTTTTCTCAAGCGATGTCAGGACTGACTATAAACTTACCTTGGGATGGGTAAAGCGAAGGCCATCACCATCATGATAGGTGGCATATTCAGTGACTATCCCGCCTTCAGGTCCACCGAGCATCCAGTGCATATGTTCAGCCTTGTTCAGGGTGCCAACCTCGCCGGGTAGAAGTTCTCTTTCGGTCCGTGCTACAGCCATGTCTCTATGGATTGGGGGAATACGCTCAGCGACACCGGGTGTGGGTTCGCCTGTGCTGTAAATCCGTACTGATCCATGACGCACCTGCCAGGCTTCCATCTTGGGGCCTGCTGTTTCAGTGCGTTTGTGACTGTGCTCCGGGATCATCTGACCGGGTAGAAGATAGATATCATGGCCAAAGTAATTGCCTTCCAGGTCGTTCACCCAGAAGATACCGGCCATGCCCACTTCTGTGAATTGTCCCAGGCTAAAATCCACCGCCCAAAATTCCTCGGTTTTGAGCCGAGGTACAATGGGGTAATTGTGATATTCCATCATGGCGTAATAGGCCTGTTTGGCTTTTTCTGCATCAAAGGTGCCATCACTTTGATAGAAGTCTTCGTTCTTGAGTTGTTTGAAGGCATCGTGACTTTCGTTCATGGTGATCCTTTTTTAAAGTTGGGATTTGAGCGTTTGATAGAGATCATATGCCTTGTCTGGTTTTTCACCATCATGCACCACACTGGCGACAGCCTGGATCATGGCAGCGGGATGATCTGACTGGAAGACATTACGTCCCATGTCGACCCCGGCTGCACCTGCTTGAATCGCGTTGTAAGCCAGTTCAAGTGCTTCGAGCTCGGGCAGCTTTTTTCCGCCAGCAATGACAATGGGCACCGGACATGAAGCCACGATTTGCTCAAAGCCTTCACAGAAGTATGTCTTCACGATGTTGGCACCATTTTCAGCACACATGCGTGAGGCCAGACCAAAGTAACGTGCGTCACGGGCCATGTCCTTACCCACAGCAGTCACGCCCATTACAGGGATGCCATATTTTTGACCGGCATCAACCAGATTGTATAGGTTGGCAAAGGTCTTGGCTTCTGTGGCAGGGTCACCGGCTGTGACCATGATCGCCATGGCAGAGGCGTTCATGCGAATGGCATCTTCCACATCGATGATTACATTGTGATTCAGTTCTGTGAGGATGGAGGTGCCCGCATCAGAGCGGAGACAGATCGGTTTGCTCAGTTCTGCTGGGATGGACGTACGGATGATGCCGCGAGTGCCCATCAGACAGTCTGCATATTTTGCAATTGGCACGATGGTCAGATCAATACGTTCGAGTCCGGAGGTCGGTCCCATGATAAAACCATGATCAAACGCCAGCATAACCGTCTTGCCTGAGTCTGGTCTGAAGATACGGGACATTCTTTCTTTCATGCCCCAACCCATATTGTTACATCCCTTTAAATAGAAACCTTGACTCTTGACCTCCTGGTCCAAGCCAAAGTTTTTGCCATCTCTGATATCATCAAGATCAGCCATGATGTATGTTCTCCTTTTTGTCATACGTCTAATCGGAAACCAACATTTCTGCTTCACCTAGCCAGAGCGTCACTCCGTTTTTAGTTAATGGCTTCTGCAAAGCCACGGAATATATGAGAGATGCTCATGGCACCCGGATCATATTGACCGATAGCCCGTTCTCCCATGGTTCTGGCACGGCCAAATTTTGCGATATAGTCTTTGGCCTTTTCTGCCCCTTGGGCCGCTGCCGCCGCTGCTGCTGAAAATGCGGCAGGAATGTCTCCACTGTCATTCAGCGTCTTGACCAAGACCTCAGTGGCAGGACGCAACGCGTCCATCATGGTCTTGTCACCCAGTTGTGCCTTGCTGGTCTTGAAGAAATTGTCAAGGCCAGCTTGAAACAGGGCACCCGTCTGTTCTGCTGTCAGTTCGTCGGCCACGGCACCCGAGGCGAGGCCCAGAAAATAAGACCCCAGCAAGGGGCTGGTAGACCCGCCATCACACATCATCACCTTCATGGCTACGGTTTTCAACAGATCGCCCAGAGGTTTGTCAGCGCCTTCATTTAGCGCTTGCCCAACCGCTTTCATGGTACGCTGGATGGTGATTCCATGATCACCATCGCCCGTTATCGCATCCAGCTTTGAAAGGGCGTCATGTTCCTCTTCAATCTTGGCTTCAGCCAGTTTCAGCATTTGGATAAACGTTGTTTTATCAAACGTCGACATATCTAGCTTTCCCTCTTATTGTTAAGCGACTGTATAGTAGGGCGTGTCACATGGAGCATCCCACAGTGCCTTTGTTTCTGCGTCAAATTTGAGTGCCATCAACTGATATCCTGCAGCTTCTTGCACAGTGAGGAATTCTCCGGTTTCTCCGCGAACCACTTTGATGCCTTTGGCCTCGAAGAACTTTGCCGCATCACGGAACGAGATGAGCATTTCCATCAGGGTTGTCTTACCGGAACCATTGACCATTAGAAGGATTTCATCGCCTGACGTCAGTCCGAGTTTCTCCACGATCTTTCCAGACAGCAGTTCAGCCGTTTCCTTGGCAGACTTCATGGGCATGCGAACACCGCCACCTTCGCCGTGTTGTCCTGCGCAGATCTCCATTTCATCCTCGCCCATCTCTCCACACTCGCCACCAGTTGAGGGATGTGTGGCAATCTCTGAAAGCACAGCAATGCCTGCCATGTTTTTGTTGACCTTGTCACCAATGCGGTAGACTTCGTCAAGGTTCATGCCCTTTTCTGCGGCTGCGCCGGCGATTTTGTACACGAACATACAACCGACCAGGCCGCGTCCCTTTTCATCTGCACTAGGACGGATCTCTTCGGTGGTGATGATTTCTTTGACTGTAATACCTTCGGCCTCGGTCATTTGTTTGGCCATGTCCGCACTCATGACGTCACCGGCATGGTTCAATGTGACGAGAAGGATACCGGCGTTGCGTTTCACCATCTGGAATGCTTCGAGAACCTTGGGAGGGCCAGGTGCCGCAAAAATATCGCCGACCACAGAGATATCAAGCATGCCGTCTCCGACCCATCCCTGGAGTGCGGGTTCGTGTCCTGATCCACCCAGGGTGACCAGGGCGACCTTGTCGGCTGACTTGGATTTGGCACGACAAATCATTTTTTCAGATTCCAGTTTGATCTTTTGGGGATAGGCCAGCGCCATGCCTTCGAGTAGTTCTGCGGTCAAATTAGTGGGGTCATTGATAAATTTTTTCATAATGGTGGTTTGTCCTTTCCTCTAAGTAAGGACTTTGGCAGTCTAAAGCCACTGCCAAAGCAGGTTCACGGTTCCGGGTTCACGGTTCACGGTTAGTAAAAAAAACTTGTCTCAACCGTGAACTGTGAACCCGGAACCAATGCTTGTTTACTTTTGTTCCATGAGTTCGATGACGGCGCCGCCATCGTTGATGAAGGCCACTTTCAAGGTGTCTGTGGCATCAAAGACTGGCACAATCACATCTTGGCCATTCAGTGCAGATTCCATGTCGTCCACCATAAAGGCAGCGTGCGCATTGTTTTGCACGTCCGGATGCATGGGGCTGCCCGCTTCGAATCGAAGGTATTCAATGCGATATGGATGATTGTCAGGATCTGTGATAAAGACCTTGGCGCCTTCCAGGTAAACCTCATTCTCTTGTTTGATACTCACGGGTACGCCAAAATGGTGAAATGTTCCCTGTGCCATTTAAAACTCCTTAAGTTTAGTAAGTAATATATTTCTAGCAAGATTCCAGATGTTTTGTCAGATCACACAACGCCTGCCGGAGATTTTGATGAGCGTCCTTAATCCACTGCACGTCGTCAACCTTTTGCAGTCTTTGAATGCGTCGAATCATAATGTTCTGCTGTTCCTTTGTGCCGTGGAATGCCACAACCACACTGCCATGGCTGACGTTGTTTTCCGGGGCACCATATCCCACAATGGCGTCAAGATTGATGCCCTGATTGCTAAAGGCTGACGCAATACTGGTCAAGGCGCCGGAACGATCCGCCACTGATGCTTTCAATATACATATTGATTGATTTGGATCTTTCATTTTACTGCGACTCCGAAGAATGTGCGAGATTTCCTTTAAGTAATATTTTGCAGTTTGTATCGATGAGGTTGGGTATCATGACATAGTATATCAATTGCGCCCTGAGCCAGAGCCTCCATTTCCAAGGCCTCTGGGTACACGAGAACCGGGGCCAGTCGACCGATTCTTTTTCTCACATTATTCCGGATCAGGCTGCACCGTGTCAGGCCACCGGTTAGAACAATGGCTTCAGCAATACATTCTGCGGCTGCAAAGGCGCCGCCAATTTGTTTGGCAATCTGGTAAACCATGGCTTCCAGCACGAGCTTGGCCCGTTTGTCACCGGCCTTGATCCGGTTCTCAATGACGGTCATGTCGTGGTCACCCAGATAGGACAGTAACCCTGCATTGAGCGTTAGTTCACGGATCAGTTCGTTTTCTGTGAATTGACCGCTGTAGCACAGATTGATCAAGTCGGCCTGGGGCAATTGACCTGCACGGCAAGGCGTAAACGGGCCTTCCCCAAGCAGGGCGATGTTGTTGTCGGTGATTTTTCCCTTTTTAACCGTGGCCACGGTGATACCACTTCCCAGGTGGGCCACCACGAGATCTATGTCGGTCAACGGACGATTGACTGATTCAGCCGCGCGCCGCGCTGCCATGCGAATGCTTAGCACGTGGGCTGTACTTTTTCGCGTGATACTTTGGTATCCGGAGATTTCAGCTACGGGTTCAAACTCGTCCACCACCACGGGGTCCACGATATACGCAGGGACTTTAAAATGTTGAGCCAACTCCGCGGCAAGAGGTGCACCGAGATTGCTCACGTGTTCTTTTTCCGGGCATTGCAGTGAGCCTGCGATAATGTCCTGCTCTACAGTGACCTTCCCCTGATCCAACTTGGCTAGGAGGAATGTGCCGCTGGGCAGTTTGTTTTCTGGGCGAGGTAAAAAACCGCCGCGTCCTGAGATGGCCGAAAGAGGGGTCAACTTCTTTTCTTCCAGGTGGGCACAGATTTGTTTTGTCACGTCTTGAATGGCAGCCAAACGGTCTTTTAATGGTTTGCTGGCACAGGGAGACAAGGAGGCTTCGAATTTGTCAATACAGGTGTTATCGTCAAATACTGCCACCTTGATGGATGTGGACCCTGGATTGACCGTTAGAATGCGTTGGCGAGTTTTTGAAACAGGGTTTGCAACGGTGCTCTTGGATGCCTGCTTCTGAGTAGAACGTTGCCTGTAGATGCTGCACAGGGCAATGGATTCCAGACGTGTGTCCAGGGCGTCGGACCTGGATAGGATGACATAGGGGGTGGGAAATCCCACCGTAATTCCGGCAATGGAAGCCTGGCCGTATCTGGCCATGGCTGCAATGCTTTTGTACAGAATATTGGCCGCATCTATGCCTGGGCATACCAGGATGTCTGCCTGGCCAGCCACTGCTTGAGCGTTTGGCAGGTTGGGCATGCCCTTGACACGTACAGAATCCGGGCTTGTGGCCAGGTCGAAAGACAGAGGGCCGCACACCACACAGTTGGACCACTGCCGTTTGGCCAGTTCGAGTCCCATCCAGGTCGATCCCAGAGAAGGAATCTGTTTTTCATTGGCCGAGAGAATGGCCACTTTGGGGCAGTCCAGGCCCATGACGGTCTGTGCCACATCCACGGCATTATCGATCATGCTGATCATACGTCCGAAATTACAGACTGTGGTGAAGCCTGCGTCCGTCAAAATCATGGGGCGGCCACCCGAGATGGCATCTGCATCAAAAATCGAAGCCAGTGTGACTGTGGGGCGCTGAGCCAGGGCCAGCATGTGGCGGTTGATGGTGGGCGTAGAAATATTGCCCTTGAGTACGATGTCTACATCGCCCTCCTGGATGCGGGCGACTGTGGTCCTGGCAATGTCTTCGTCAGTCTCGGCATGCAGGATGTCATTGGGATCAAATTCAATCCCGGTTTCGTTGATTGCCTTACTAATTAATGCTGACCGTCCCACCAGAAGGACTCGATTCAGGATGCCGTGGTCTCGGGCTGCTTCGACCAGGCGAAGGTCCTCAACCCGGCTTCCACCAGGAATAATGACGGTTGAGGCGGTTGTTCGTCCGGCAATCTCTACCAGTTCGGCTACGGATTGCAGGTGTGTCTGTGTTGAGTCTGATTGTCTTGGTGCTGTTGTAATTTTAAATCCTACCTTGATTTATAGAGTTAAAGCAATTTGTAACCAAAACGCTGTGAAGTCCGGTGTGCATAAGAACACAAGACTTCACCGAGATCGTCAAAACTGGGCTCCTGAACACGTTCACTTGGACCTGTGGTCCAGATTGCCGCAATAGGATAGCCATGTTGATTCATTAATAGAAGCATATCCCAGGGCCAGAAACTTGCGGCTCAGACGAAATCGTTTGGCGTGATCGTCGCGCATGAGGTATTTGTGGCTTACCAGCGTGGAGGTGATGCGATATATGCTGTTGTGGGGGATTTCCAGAAAACCGGCAATTTTGCTCATGCTTAAACCCTCCGCGTGACAGGCCAGCAGTTCGAAAATGCCTATGGCTCGCTCCAGATTGGGGACGTGATAGCGTTTTAGATTATCGGATTCCATGGTAACTTCCCTGTATAAATTGTTGGGCTTCAGGCATTTTAATATATAGAAACAGTTTTTAGTCGTCAAGATCAAGAAAAGATTTTCTTGGTTGTTGACGTGGGGAGACTGCAAATCCAGGGAGGGCTCATTCTTCTCCAATCGGTCGTACCAGGCAAACTTCGTCGAAATTGAGGTAAAGATGGCCATCCTGGACGACAGCCAGACGGTCGCCAGGCGAAATAATCAGGCTGATAGACACCCTAAGCTCAGTTAGTTGGCGTAGTTGTGGAGTCCTGAGAACATCCTGGACAGGTTTACCCACAACAGGGTAATGATGATGAAGACCATGCCTGTGATTGCCAGAATGCTGTTGAGTTTGGCATGTTTCTGGCCAAACATATACCTTGCATGGAAGTAGCCAATGTACACCAGCCAGGACGCGAGTGACCAGAGCTCTTTGGGGTCCCATCCCCAGTAGTCACTCCAGGCCATTTTGCCCCATACACTGCCCAGAATCAATCCAAGGGTCAAGAATGGGAAACCCAGACAGACTATGATATAGGTCGCCTTTTCCGGTTCCAGTGTGCCTGGCTCCGCCCGGCGATTGAGTAGCTGTGAAAAGGCGCAAATGGTGGCCTTAAACATGATCACGTAGCTGATCATGTAGACTGCCACATGGGGTATGAATAGGGGGCTCTGAAGGGCAGGGGGCAGATGCAGAGGCTCCGCGTGAAACACGAATCCAGCAGGGAGCAGAAGGATCATTCCAATGGCCATGTCTCCGGCGTGACCTGCAATCTTGAGAAAGCGGCGTGACAGCATAGATATCGGATAGCACAGCATAGCCAGTGTCAGAAATACTTCAAACAGGTTTTGCATGGGGCAGTGAGAGACGTGAATCCACCTGTATACAAACGCGATGATCGATATCACAAAGCCCAGGGCAAAGAGCTGGAGGCCGGCTTTGGCTTTTTTTGAGACGGTCAGAATAAAGGCCACAGCATAGGTGGCCATGGTGGTATATATCAAATATCCCTGGGGGGTCATTTTAAGGTCCATCTTAAAGGGCCTCCTGTCTCAGAACTTTGCGAATATCCAGAACCCAGCACTGCCATGCAATGCCCAGACACATGAGCAAAAAGCCGGTAAAGACCCAGCCAAGGCCTGTGCTGTTGGTCACTGACAAGACAGTGTACATCTGACCTGAGCCTCGGGGATCCTGGCCATAGGAACTTTGGTAGAAATGGTATCCGCCGTAGTATAGTGGGTGATTGACTTCAACGGCTTTCTGGGTCACAGCCTTTTTATCGTCGGTTTTTTTGAGGATTTTGACGTCGCTGATGTAGTCGCTGATGGTCCGTCTGTATTGAAAGGCCAGGGGGCTACCCTGCTGGGCATGGCTTGGTTGTTGCTCAAACACATATCGAGGCGTGGCTGGTCCACCGCTAGGAGCGGTCACAAGGAGTTCCACGGCGGCATTGTCACCTGAACCAACGTCATCATAGGCGAGGTTTTCTCCGGTGTTGTCCGTGGCTTGCTTGTATTCAAACGACAGAGGGCTGTCTTTATTGGCATGTCCCGCACGCATCTCAAAGATATAGTGTTTGGTGGGTTGTTCGCCTCTGGGGGGTATCAAGAGAATCTCAAGGGCAGCGTTTGTTCCTGGCCCTGGTGCCTCGTAGGCTTGACTTCCGCCTTCGCCGCCGACAGTGATACGGAAATTCTTGAAGGCGCGCAAAACCTTGACTGACCCGAGCGTCTCTCCCAGGTCAAGTTGCGTATTAGGTGCCACTGACATGGACCATTCTTGAGGCGTCCCTGGCACGGTAATGAACAATTTCTTGGTGATTTGCAGATTCTCGAAAAACCGCACCACCTTGACGGCTCCAAATTTGTTGCCGAAATCCAGCTGCGAGTTGGGATCTGCGGTCATGGACCATTGGTTCTCAGTGCCTGGTACGCCAATAAACAGCTTACCGGGATTATAATGTTCAATGCGGAAGTCATCCACTGCCACAACAAATGGCAGGTTTTTGATCTGCATGTCTTTGCCTTCTCCGACCTGGATCTGGCTGGTTTGTTGTCCAGGATAGAGCATGACATAGCCGGATCCAATGATGTCGCATTTGAAGACTTTTTTTCGGATTTCCTGTCCTTTACTCGATCCCCAAAGGCCGCCAATCAGAATGGCAATGCACCCGGTGTGGATCAGGAGCAGGGCTGGTACACGTATCAGGCGTTGGAAGACCAGGCCGCCGGCGACCAGCAAGACCAGAAACAGACTCCAGCATATGGCCAGCGGGATGGAGTTAAAGAAAACCTGAGCTCGATTTGCCCCCAAAAAAGCGCCATAAACTGAAAAAACCGTGAGCAAGAAGATCAGGACGAGCGTTGCCCATAACACTTGACGTTTGATATTTGGCATAGTGTTTTTCCAAAAGTATTAAACATAGTAGTTTACCATAGATTATATAGAGGCTTCAAGGACTAACTTGTTCATGATTATAGGCCATTTTGAGCCGTCTTTTCACAAAGGCAAGGTGCTTCCGGAATTGGCAACCAAAGGATCTATAAGTGTTTTTGCGTTCCCAGTTCACGGTTTATGGTCAGATGTCATAGATAGCTTTCCTATCAATCGTGAACGGTGAACTTGGAACCGTGCGTTAAAAGAAATTGGGGGCTTGATCCTGTTCTTCAGGGTGATTACACTGGCACTCTCTTAAAAATCAAGATAACCGTTATGACCATATAATATAGGGTGGGGTTACGTATGAGTTTTCCAATGATCAGGCCGAGAAGATTGAGAAGCAGTGGGACTATGAGACGTCTTGTTCGTGAAACTGTGGTGCAGGTGGATGATCTGGTTTATCCTCTCTTTGTGAAGCAGGGCCAGGGTCTGAAAGAGCCGATCAGCACCATGACAGGCTGTTATCACTTTTCACCGGATACCATTGTGGCCGAAGCCCAAGAGGTGGCTGATCTGGGGATTCCTGCCGTGCTTTTGTTTGGTTTGACCCACGAAAAGGATGCTCAGGGTTCGCAAGCCTGGAACGATCAAGGGCCTGTTCATCAGGCGATTCGCAATATCAAAGCAGCCTGTCCTGATCTACTCGTTATGACAGACGTGTGCTTGTGTGCCTACACGGATCACGGACATTGTGGTGTCTTAAAGGGTCAGGTGGTTGAAAATGACCCCAGCTGTAAACTGCTGGCAAAAATGGCCTTGTCGCATGCTCAGGCAGGGGCCGACGTGGTGGCGCCGTCAGATATGATGGACGGCCGTGTGGCTGCCATTCGAGGGGTCCTGGAGTCACATGATTTGCCAGACGTGGCCATTATGTCGTATGCTGCCAAATATGCCTCTGCGTTTTACGGGCCGTTCCGAGGGGCGGCTGAATCATCCCCGTCTTTTGGAGACAGAAAAACTTATCAAATGGACCCGGCCAACAGTGACCAGGCCTTGCAGGAAGTCATGCTAGACATACAAGAAGGCGCAGACATAGTCATGGTTAAGCCGGCCCTGGCCTATCTGGACATCATCCTGCGACTCAAACAACAGTTCAAGGTGCCCATGGCTGCGTACAATGTCAGCGGTGAATACATGATGATTCTCGCCTCTGTTGAAGCGGGTTTCATGGACAAAAAAGACAGTGTGATGGAAATGCTCACCGCCATGAAACGAGCCGGTAGTGACATCCTTATTACCTATTTTGCCAAGGATGTGGCTCGGTGGCTGAAGGTGTAGCGAGTCTTTCTCTGCTGGCTGAGGCCTTGGTGGACGGTTCATTAATCCTACGTTTACTGGGCACAGATTCGGAAACATGCGCAGAAATATGGCTTGCAGAGGACATGCACAGTTTATGAAATATTACCGACATGAACAAGGAATTGATGATGAAAAAACAGCTATGGACTGTCTTGATAGTGGTATGGGCTCTGTCGCTAGGGGCTTCGGCCCAAGCATTGGATTTTTCGTTTCGCCCACCCGCAGTGCCGCTGGTGGCTTGCGATCCCTACTTCAGTATTTGGTCGTTTTCCGATAAGTTGACCGATGGCGATACCGTGCACTGGACTGGGCATAAGCAGCGTCTGACGAGTCTGATTCGTGTGGACGGGAAAAGTTATCGTTTGATGGGACAGACGCCTCAAGGTTTATCGGCCTTGGCACAGACGGATGTACAGGTATGGCCAACGCGTACGATTTACACCTTCGAGGGGGCCGGCGTGCGCGTGAGTATGGTCTTTATGCAGGCGGCCTTGCCAGACGATATTGATCTTCTCTCGCGTCCCGTGGTGACCCTAACCTGGACATGTGAGTCCGTGGATGGCAAGAAACACGACGTGAGTGTTTACTATGACAACACGGCTGAAGTGGCTGTGCATGAGCCTGGTCAAGCCGTCGTTTGGTCCGAAGAAGTACGCTCAGGACTGACGATTCTGAGTACGGGAACCAAGTCTCAGGCGATGTTGGCACGCAAGGGGGACGATGTACGGATCGACTGGGGTTACTTCTATGTGGCGACTTCCCGTTCCCGCGGTGGATCCTCGGCCATTGCGTCGGCTGCAGAGTGTCGGATGGGATTTGTGGGTCAGAAGTCTTTGCCCGAGGAGAACGCCAAGGGCATGCCGTGTCAGGTGAATGACAATGCGCCGGTGCTGGCCCTGATGTGGGATCTCGGACAGGTCGGTCGTAAGACCGTGATCTGTCATGCCTTTTTGGCCTACGATGATCTGTTCTCTATTCGATATTTTGGCCGACCCTTACGACCCTATTGGCGGCGACAGGGGGCGGACATCTATGATGTGCTCAAGGAGACCTCCAAGGGCTACGCCAAACTCAAGCGTCGTTGCGAAGCCTTCGATGAGGCGCTCATGGCGGATCTTACGGCCATGGGGGGCGAGAAGTATGCCCTGATTTCGGCCTTGGCTTATCGTCAGTGCGTGGCGGCGAACAAGATTGTCGCCGATTCCAATGGCATGCCCCTGATGTTCAGCAAGGAGAACTTCAGCAACGGCTGCATGGGTACTGCGGACGTGTTCTATCCCATGGCCCCGCAGTTTCTCTTGCTCAGCCCCGGCCTGATGAAGGCTACGGTTGTGCCTTTGCTAGACTATACCGCGTCGGATCACTGGCCCTTCCCGTTTTCACCGCATGACTTGGGCACCTATCCCGATGCGGGCAAACAAGCCTATGGCGGCGGCGAGCGTAGCGAAGAGAACCAGATGCCGGTCGAGGAATGTGGAAATATGCTGCTCTTGATGGCGGCCATTGCCGAGGCCGAGGACAGTGCGGATCTGTCCGGTTGCTACTGGCCGCTCTTGACCGAGTGGGCCGAGTACCTCAGGGCCAAGGGCCTGGACCCCGAAAACCAGCTCTGCACCGATGACTTTGCCGGGCATCTGGCACATAACGTCAACCTCTCGGTCAAGGCGATCCTGGGGATGGCCAGTTACGGCAAGCTGGCCGGGATGTTGGGCCGTGAGGATGTGGCCAAGGAGTACCATACCCTGGCCGTTAATTACGCCAGACAATGGGAAGATATGGCCGATGACGGCGATCACTACCGGCTGGCCTTTGACAAGCCCGGCACCTGGAGCCAGAAGTACAATCTGGTCTGGGATCGTTTGCTGGATCTTCAGGTCTTTCCAATGGAAATTGTCCAAAGGGAAATGGCCTATTACCGTCAGGTGCAGAAGCCCTATGGCTTACCTCTGGATAACCGTAGCGATTACACGAAATTGGACTGGATCTTCTGGACCGCCACCTTGACAGGAAAGGCGGATGATTTTTCAGCCCTGGTGGATCCGGTCTTTACGTTTCTCAATGAAACCCTGGATCGCGTGCCCATGACCGATTGGTATTGGACGCACAATGCCCGAATTCGCGGTTTCCAGGCTCGTCCCGTGGTCGGTGGTGTGTTCATTCCGCTGCTGAGCGATAAGGCTCTCTGGTCCAAATGGGTGAAGAAGGCCGAGGCCGTGACAGGTCAGTGGGCCATGTTGCCCAAGCCACCTGTGGTCCAGACCGTTCTCAAGACGGCTCAGGATAAAGCGATCGAGTGGGCCTATACGACGACCCAGCCCGGGGATGACTGGAAACAAGAGGATTACGAGGATAGCGCGTGGTCGAGAGGGCACGCCGGTTTCGGCACACGCGGCACACCCGGAGCCATTGTTAGGACGACCTGGGACAGTTCCGACATTTGGTTGCGTCGTGAATTCACCTGGGATCAACCCAATACACTCTCACTGAATCTCTTGATGCATCATGACGAAGATGTGAAGGTGTATATCAATGGTGTTCTGGCGGGTGAGAAAGGTGGGTTTACAAGTGATTACGAGCCTGTTCCCATGACCGCGACAGGTCAGGCCGCACTACGTTCCGGAAAGAACACGCTGGCGGTTCACTGCCATCAGACCAATGGCGGACAGTACATTGATGTGGGATTTGCGGAGGTGACCTCCCAAGAATAGTCTAATATAGAAATGTCTGCACGAACCAGGATATCTCTTTGTTAATGACTGAAGTTCTGCAAACTTTAAGTTTTCAGTTTTCAGTAGGCAGTTTACAGCATGAAGTCTGGTAAAACTTGACCACAATAGAAACAAGATCATGGCGCATGCTTCGCTCGTTTACGGACAATGAGGACCATTCTTCATGTAACCGTGAACCGTGAACCATGAACCAACGCATTAGCTTTCCAAGCGAGTGCGTTATGATCTAAGGATGGTTTCATGGCGATTCAGTTTATTTTTGGGAGAAGCGGAACAGGTAAGACCCAGTATTGCATGGAGACCATGATGGGGGCGTTGCAGGCTGAAGAGTCGACGCCTTTGATTTTTCTGGTGCCTGAACAGGCCACCTATCAGGCTGAGCGGGCTGTGTTGTCCCATGTGGGCGTGACCGGGTACAACCGTCTTTCTATTCTGTCATTTGACCGGCTAAACTTTCAATTGATCGGGCGAAACACGGCCCGTGCGAGGCTGTCTGCCCTGGGCAGGCAGATGGTGTTGTTTCGACTGCTGCACGAGGTGGCAGATCAGTTGACCGTGTACCAGACCAGCAGTGCCCATACGGGATTTGTGAGACAGGCCCTGCATATTCTGGATCAATTGCACCATGCCGCCACTGGGCCCGAGGATCTGTCACGATGTATTGATCAACTGGAAACCGAGGGTCATGGTGGATTGTGTACGGCCAAGTTGCGTGACATTCGAGTCCTGCTGACTTGCTATGCCCGGTTTGTGGAGACGGGATTTGTGGATCCGGATCAGCAGTTCCAGGCGGCCAGGCAGGCCGTGCCTCAGCATGACCTGTTAAAGGGGGCCAGGCTGTGGGTGGATGGGTTTGCCGGGTTTACCCAAGCGGAGCTTCTCATGCTTAGGGCCTTGATGCAGACCGTGTCACACACGTCGATCGCATTGTGCCTGGATGCCGAAGAGTTGGCCAGGTTCAAGGGCGAGCCTGATCCGCTGGACCTGTTTTCGCCGACACTCACCACCTATCATCAACTCAAGACGATGATGGAGGATATGCATGTTCGGCCAGGGGTGCCGGTGATTTTGTCGGAGACACCTCGGTTTGCTTCTGCGTCAGCATTGGCCCATGTGGAGCGATCCCTGTTTGGTTCCGAGATTCAGCCCGTGTCAGTCCAGGATCAGGTGCGTTGCGTGAGTGCCCCGGATGTGCGGAGTGAAGTGCAATATGTGGCACGCACCATACAGTGCTTGGTACGTGAACAGGGGCTTCGGTACAGGGACATTGCCGTGATAGCCTCGGATTTGTCGGGGTACGAACATCTGGTTCATGCCTATTTTACGGATTATAATCTCCCGTTCTTTTTGGATAAGCAACAGCCCTTGACCCACCACCCAGGGGCCACGTTGGTGGGCTCGGCACTCCGTATGGTGATGGGCCAGTTGGACCAGTTTGAGCCGTCGGATATTTTGGCTTACGTGCGAAGTGACCTGCTGGGCCTGGATCGAAGGGCCCTGGATCAGTTGGAAAACTACTGCCTGGCTCTGGGGGTGACCAGTCAGGACTGGCATTGTACAGAGCCCTGGACCCTTGATGATCCCCTGTCACCTCGATTTGATGAGCCGGCTGTGAACCGTACGCGTGACTTGATTGCAGGCCCGCTACGCAAATTGCGTGATGCAACTGGCTGTGACCGCTTGACCGGCGAGATTTTTGTGGCGGCCCTGAAGACTTTTTTAGAGGATCTACAGGTGGCCAAGACCCTGGAGGCTTTGATCCAGCGGGCTGACCAGGAGGGGGATCCTGCCAGGGCCGACACACACCGACAATTCTGGGATTGGCTTACGGGTGTGCTGGACGAATGCTCTTTGGTCCTGGGTGACTATCAGGCAGATGTGGCTTTTTTCACGAGGGTGCTGACAGCGGCATTTTCTCAGATGACGTTGGCTCTGATCCCACCGACCCTGGATCAGGTCCTGGTGGGTGCCATTGAACGCAGTCGTCATCCCGACGTCAAGGTGGTCTTTCTGGTGGGTACCACCCAGAAGCAATTCCCCTGCGTCCTGCAGTCCGACTCTCTGCTGTCTGATGCAGATCGTGACATTACCGCTCTGGCCGGTCTGGACCTGCCCGGTGGTGTGACGCAGAGCTTGAGCCAGCGCAGATACCTGGCCTACATTGCATTTACACGGGCCTCCGGCCAGTTGATTGTGACCTATCCCCAGACGGACGACAAGGGCAAGGCTGTGGTTCGCTCTCAGTTTATCCGCAACCTGGAAGGCTTGTTTGTGGATTTACAGGTGCAGCATACAACAGACGACCTTGGTTCTGGAGATGCAGCCATTCTCAGTACGCATGATCTGGCAGACAGACTGTGTGCTCAGGGGATCAAGGACTGGTCACCCTGGCAGGCTTTTTTGCCAGACACTTATGGCACCTTGTCACAGGCTGTGACACCCAAAGATCCAGCGAATCATACCCTGGACGCGGCCGTGCTGGGCTCGTTGTTTGGCCCGGTGCTCCACAGCTCAGCCACCCGATTGGGCACCTACGCGGCCTGTCCGTATCAGTATTTTGCCAAGTATGTGCTCGGGCTGGAAGCACGCAAGGCATTTGGTCTGGAACCCCTGGATCGGGGGAACTTTTACCATCGGGTTCTGGAACTGTTTGTCCAGGCCATGATAGACGCCAAGGCCGATTGGACCCATTTGACGGGCGAGTCCATCACTCGCGGTGTGGACAAGATGATCGATAAGGTGCGAGAGGAAAATGCCTTTATTCGAAATTTCGAGGCGCACAGTCCGGTTAATGCCTACGTCCTGCAGTGCGCCTGTGATGTCTTGCATGAGACGGTGCCTGAATTGGTGCAGGCCATTGTGACAGGTCAGTTCAGGCCGATTCTTGCAGAGGCAGAATTTGGGCCAAAGCAGGCCAATCTTGGGGCGTTCACCTTAGATCTCAAGGACGGTTGTCAGGTGTCTCTGCGTGGCAAGGTTGACAGAATTGATGTGTGTGGTCAGGGGCTGGCGGGGCGTGTGGTGGTCTTTGACTATAAGAGCACGGACCGTTCACCAGACTGGACCAAGATGTGGTATGGCCTGGATTTGCAATTGCTGGTGTATGTGCTGGCCCTGCGTGAGGCCCAGGCTGCCGGGCGGTTTGAAGGCCTGAGTGTGGGGGCTTTTTATGTGCCCATTGAGACTGCCGGAAAGAAGGTGGATCTGAGCACGCCCACGGACAAGTTGGCAGGTTTTAAACGCAAGGCCAAGGGCCTGTTTGATGTGAGCATCGCGTCTGATTTGGATCCTATTGAAAAGGGTGACAGCCACTACTATAACTTTTTTGTCAAGAACACAGGCGAGGCCCTGGGCCACTACAATACACGCGGCGCCATGAAATCGGCGTCCTTTGAATCGCTGCTGGAGTTTGGCCGCCAGAAGATCCGGAGTCTGAGTTTGGACATCCTGGCTGGCAAAATACCTGTGTCACCGTATCGCAGGGGCACGGTGACACCCTGTTCGTATTGTGATTTCCGAGCCCTGTGTCGATTTGACTGGCAGACTCACCGCTGCCGGACCCTGGAGAGTACCCACAAAACCGAGGTACTCGCTACGTTGGAGGGCCAGACACCATGAGTCAGTCTGCCGTGACATGGACACCCCAGCAAAAAACAGCGATCACACAGCAGGGGCGTGATCTCCTGGTGACTGCTTCTGCAGGCACAGGCAAGACTGCCGTATTGTCGCAGCGATGTCTGCATCTCCTGTGCGAACCCAACACACGCACCAGTGTACTCAACATGTTGATCCTGACCTTTACCGATGCCTCGGCCGAAGAGATGCGCACCCGTATTCGGGAGCAATTGACAGCGGCTGCCACCCAGGATAGAAGCCTTCGCCATCTGCAGCGTGAGCTGTTGCTTTTACCCGCGGCCCGCATCAGCACGATTCACGCGTTCTGTAAACACATGATCACAGAGCATTTTCATGCGCTCGGTCTGGATCCTGGTTTTCGGTTGATTGATACGGATGAGCAGCGATTACTCAAGACAGAGGCTCTAGAACAGACCCTGGATTGGGCTTGGCAGCAGTCTGATCTTCAGTTCGGTCTGCACATTCTGTTTTATAAGCGGGCCTTGAGTGCCACGCGTGGTTTTGCCCTGAAGATCATGCAGCTCAGCAATGATCTGGACAATGTGTTGTCTCGGGACCGATGGTACGCTGAGGCCTTTGCCCTGGCCCGGTCGTCCACCAAGAGTACGGGTTGTATCGCTCAGATTCAGCAGGACTGGGTGGGTGGGCAGTTTATGGCCCTGCATCAAAAGCTGGACCAGATTACGCAAGACCATAGAGAGGTCTGTACCAGTTCAAAACCCAAACCCCTGTCCAATAGTCACCTTATGGCTACGCTGGAAGCCTGCATCATGGCAGAGCAGGGCGATCTTTGGGACGAGGTGGTGACAGTCTATCATGCCTTTCAAAAGAAAAACGTACTCAAGCCCAAGGATGTGGACCCCGAGTGTGCGGGGCAATTTCAGAATCGGATTCGGGAGGTGGTGACCGACTTTGTGTCACTTGGGAATCTGGCCGTACTTCAGTCGGATTATTTTGAGCGTCTGGAGCCACGCACGTGCGTGCAGACAGAAACATTGCTCAAGCTCACGCAGACCTTCGATCGCTTCTACGCCGAGGCCAAGCAATGCATCAACTGCCTTGACTTTTCTGATCTGGAGCATTACGCGCTCAAGCTTCTGGTTCGCATGGACCCAGACACGGGTGAGATGTCTCCCACTGCCACGGCATTGAATCTGCGGCAGCAGTTTCATCACGTGTTTGTGGATGAGTATCAGGATGTCAACCCTGTGCAGGAGGCCATTATTGAAGCCCTGCATAAGGGAAGCAACCTGTTTGTGGTGGGGGACATCAAGCAGAGTATTTATGCATTTCGTGGGGCCCGGCCTGGGATTTTTCAGGCCCGGTTGAATCAGGTCAAGGAGACAGATCGTACCGATGTCCAGCGTGTGGATTTGAATACCAACTTTCGGTCCTATCAGGGTGTCTTGGATGCCACCAATCGAATCTGCCAGGCCCTGATGACCGAAGAGACCTGCGACATGGTGTATGATGAGGCGGCTCAGCTCAGCCCCCCAAACCCTGTGACCGATGCTGAGGTCTGTGTGGAGTGGCATCTCCTGGATGAACAACAGACATCAGATCAGGACACGGAGCCCATGCCGGTGACGCATGAGGTGTCGTCCCGGGAGCGTCAGGCCGCCATGATTGCTCAACGTATCCAGCACATGGTGGGCCAGGCCGAGTTCCAAGTGTTTGACAAGGGGTTGGGACAGATGCGGGATGTGGCGTATCGTGACATAGCGATTCTGTTTCGTTCGCCGTCCAAACGCGTGGATGAGTATGTCAAGGTACTGCGTCTGGCCGAAATTCCTGTGAGCAGTTCGCAGGCCGCAGGCTATTTTGAGGCCACCGAAATTCGTGACTGTATCAATGTGCTCCAGGTGCTGGACAATCCGCAGCGTGACATCGAACTGGCTGCTGTGCTGCGTGGCCCATTCTTTAATGTGTCGGACAATGATCTGGTCAGGATCAAGCTGGCCAGTGACACCAAAAAACGTCAGGGCTTTTATGATCATGTGATCTCGTATACGCAGCGGGGCGATGATTCGGTTCTGAAGGCGCGTTTGAATACTGCGTTGACGCGTTTGACTCAATGGCGACACATGGCCAGTGAGGGCAGTCTGGCCAATCTCATCTGGGTTTTGATTCGCCAAACCGGTCTGTTGTCTGCGGTGCAGGCCTTGCCAGGGGCGGCTGTACGAAAGGCCAATCTGCTGAAGCTGCATGATCGGGCCATCCAATTTGAAGGGTTTGTCAGTAGTCGCGGGGCTGTATCGTTGCGGCGGTTTGTCGAGTTTTTGGAACAGTTGCAAAAGGCCGGTGTGGATTGGTCCTCTGCGGAGCCTCACAAGGCAGACGACAATGCAGTGCGCATCACGTCGGTACACAAAAGCAAGGGACTGGAGTATCCTGTGGTGTTTCTGGCGGAGCTCAACACACCCTATAGCCAAAAGGACACCACAGATCCTGTGCTCATGGATGCTCGGTTGGGGTTGGGGCTGCAATGTGTAGAGCCGGGTACCGAGGCCCGTCTGGATAGCTTGGCCCATCAGGTGATTGCCGAGACAAAGGCAAGGCAGGCCGTGGCAGAAGAACTACGCGTGCTCTATGTGGCCCTGACACGAGCCCGCGAGCGATTGATTCTGTGCGGGTGTTTGAAACATGAACAATGCGCTCAGATTATTCAGACCAGACATGTGTTTGAACCGGTGTCTTCGCGTCAATTACGCACCCACAACCATGCATTGGGTTGGCTCCTTCTGGCCCTGGCAGATGACCCGGCGCTGCAAAGAGCCTTGGATCTTCACGAGACACCTGCGCTTCAATCGCACGTGGCAGTGACGCTGTATGAGCAGGATGGATTGAATCAATTGTCTGATTTGATCGCCCAGTGGGACCAGGCAGGACGCGCGGGGCAGATTGAAACATTCGGTGACATGGGGCCGGAAGAGGTCGATCAGATTAAGAAGACCCTGCAATGGCAATACGCGCATCAGGCCTTGACAAGGCTACCTGCCAAGCGAACCGTGAGTCAACTGGTCCATAGTGATCCCTTGAGTGAGAGGAATGCCTTCGACCCGGGGCGTAGTCATCATACACTGAAACTGAATACCCACGACAAACGGACAGCCAGTGCTGTAGGTACGGCTACGCATCTGGTACTGGCCCACTTGGATTTGGGGCAACCTGTCACTGCATCAAACGTGGAAGAAATCATCAGTCTCTTGACACACAAGGGTCTGCTGGATCAGGCCAGTGCAGATCTCATCCAGGTGGCTTCGATTGTGGCCTTTTTCCAAACGGACTTAGGGCATTTGACGCAGGCAGAAACATATCGTGTGTTCCGGGAGTGGCCCTTTACCCTCGGGTTGTCCTTGGAGCAAATTAGCGAGTACGGCTTTGATACGTCTGATGCGACCGGGGTCAAAGAACACATTATTGTGCAGGGCATTGCAGATCTCGTGATTGTTTCAGATCAGGGGCTGCATCTGGTGGATTTCAAGACGGACCGCATCACACAAGAACAATTGCCCCAACGCACCAAGGGCTATGCCCAGCAACTCGCACTCTACGCCCAGGCCGCACAGACTATACTCAAGCAACCGGTGATCGGGAAATGGCTGTACTATCTCGCTTTGGGTGAAACCGTGGAGGTGTAGAAAAAGGGGCAGTGCACTGGGCGTTACGGGCGAATCGAGTATTTTACAGATTACTTGTATTACCCTGTTGGATTTGCTAATCTAATATCTTGCTGCAATCAGTCATTAAGAGTTTTTGGTAAAACCCAATGTTAATCGAATGATATATAGAGGATTGTTATGAATACAATGAATCGTAGATCCTTCCTTTCTCGATCAGCAGGTGTTGCGGCTTTGTTGAGTCCTTTAGGGCCCCTTCAGGCATCTGCACAAGAGATGATCAGCAGGCCCCCGCAAGTCCCCCTGGGAAAAACCGGTATTACGGTGTCCCGACTGGCCCAGGGATGCGGCATGTCTGGCGGCAATCGCAATTCCAATCATTCGCGATTGGGCTTCCAAAAACTGGTGAATCTGCTTCGTCATGGCTATGAACGAGGTGTCACTTTTTATGATATGGCTGATCTCTACGGGACTCATGTCTATTTCCGCGAGGCCTTACGCTCCATTCCACGAGATAAAGTGGTCATTTTGAGCAAGCTCTGGTGGCGCTATGACAGAGGCCAGGGGAAACCTGGATTTGCTGCTATTCAAAAACACTCTGCTCGCCTGGCGATTGAGCGATTTCGCCATGAAATTGCCACCGACTATTTGGACATTCTTCTTCTGCATTGTCTGTCCTCACCGACTTGGGACAAGGAACTTGCCCCCTACATGGAAGTGCTTCATGAGGCCAAGGAAAAGAAACAGATCCGGGCAGTTGGCGTGTCCTGCCATAGCCTTGGCGCCCTGAGGACTGCTTCCGAATGTCCCTGGGTGGATGTGGTTATGGCTCGAATCAATCCCAAGGGTGCCAGGATGGATGGCAAACCTGAAGAGGTCGTTCCCATCCTCAAACAGTTGAAAAAGAACGGGAAGGCCGTCATTGGTATGAAGATCTACGGCGAGGGAAAGCTTGTTCATATGAAGGACGAGTGCATTGAATTTGCACAAAATCTTGGGCTGTTGGATGCCA
>CAZBTJ010000007.1:0-7620 GCA_964494325.1 uncultured Pirellulales bacterium | reverse complement strand
TGAAACCCTGAGGCTGCTGAGCAAGTATCCCGCTGCCAAGGTGAGTTGATCAGATCAGAGGATAAACAGAATCTTTGGAGATGTAAACCTCTGGTTGTTTTTGTTTGGTTATGTCTTTTTGTAAGGAGTCTATGTATGAAATCGATGCTTTCGTTGAGTGTAATCTGTACGTTGTTGTTGGTAACCGCGAGCAGTTTTGCAGGTTTATATGGTGATGCGCCAAATGAGACCCATGCATGGCAAGTGCATGATATGCGACGTGAGCGACCTGCGGTGGTGGCCCCGGGCAAGCAGGTGGGTGATGCACCGGCTGATGCGATTGTACTGTTTGACGGGTCTGATCTGTCCAAGTGGGAGGCTGACAAGCGGGAGAAGGGCGTACCTTCCAAGTGGCGTATTGTCAAGGGTGTGCTGGAGTCTGTGAGGGGCGCTGGGTATATCCGTACAAAGGAATCGTTTGGCGATTGTCAGCTGCATGTGGAATGGGCCACGCCTATCAAGGTGCAGGGTAATAGTCAGGGACGCGGTAACAGCGGTGTGTTTTTGATGGGCATCTATGAGGTTCAGGTGTTGGATTGTTTCAACAATGATACGTATCCGGATGGTCAAGCCGGTTCCGTGTATGGTCAGTATCCTCCGCTGGTGAATGTGTGCCGAGGTCCTGGTGAATGGCAAAGTTATGATATTGTTTTTCGTCAACCACGTCTCAAAGACGGCAAGCTCGTTCGTCCAGGGTATTTGACGGTGATGCAGAATGGTGTATTGGTTCAAGATCACTGGGTGCTTGAGGGGCCGACCGGACACATGGGGCGGACAAAACTCAGAGCACATGCTGAAAAACAGTCGTTTAAGATTCAAGATCATGGCAATCCGGTGCGTTTTCGCAATATTTGGATTCGTGAATTGTCCGAACGCAGTGATGGTGGCCTCAATGGTCCCTATACTGATCCCAAGGTTGTTAAGGCAAAACGAGCTGAAACAGCTGCCAAGATTCGTCAGGAGGCCAGTGACGCCTCCGACCGGTTGCAGAGGGTGCAGCTGCTGATGGAATCCTTGGCCTATGAAAAAGAGACTGACACGGCGAACCGTGTAGAACGCATGTTGACGCGATTCTTGGGTTCATTTAAAGAGGCGGATCAGGAAAAAGTTGAATCCAGGAAGGGCCAGATTATGGCTTTGCGTGGATCGATCAAGTACTTGGTACGAAATAAAATCGTACCCGGTGACTATGCTCCCATGGTGGGCATCGAAGCGTTGGTGAAAAAATACAAGCTGGATGAGAAGAAGTAGTTGTCAGCTCTGAAACTAAAATTAAGGGCCTCGCAACGATTCGTTTTTGCGAGGCTTTTTTTTATACTTCACAAGCCACGAGGGCGTCTTCAGCGTTTGTGATGGCTTCGATCATGTCCAAGGCGGTATCTGCCTGTGTAAGTCGGTCGAGAAGGTCTTGATCCTGGAGCAGCTGACAGAGTCTGGTCAGCAGGTGAAGATGGTGTGAAGTGTCCTGAGCCGCACAAAGAAAACACAGGTTTGTGTGAATGCCCTGGTTGACCATGACCGATCCCTGTGTTCTTGCCATGGCGACAACGGGTTCCGACAGAGCGTAGGGCAGGGCCTGATTGGGATGGAGCAGGGCGATACCCATGGGCAGCGTCTTTATCACAAGGTGCTTCATCAAGAGCTGGCTGTCGTACACACAGTCTGTATTGTCTGCCAATCCAACCAGTTTTCTGCTCAAACTGTTTTGTGTGCGTGCATCCAGGTTTAAGGCGATAGCAGGGCATTGGAGGTGCTGGGAAATCATGGGGGGGGCAACGGGCAGACCCCGGTGCAAACTCAGACCTGCGTCGATCTGACTCAGTTCAGAGCGTGTTTTGGTGGGCAGCGTGTTGTGGAGCCAATGATAGATGTCCGTCGTATTAAACCGAAATTCGCCGCGAACCGTTTGCCTGGGAATATCGCCCCGACGGGCCAACCGTGTTACATGGTGGTAGTCTGACCCCAGCATTTTGGCCAATTCGTTTATGTTCATGTTTTTATGGGACATTCAAAAGCTCCTGCATCCTATAACCATGATAAGAGGTGTATCGTCCGTTCCGGGGGGGGCACTTAACTCGTTTGAGCAAGAACGGCAGATACCTGCTTTTTATGAATTCTATTGTGTTTTAAGCCCAAAAAGCTATATTGGAGCCAACTTTGGGCCTGGGTGGGGCTGGTATGACAATTTTTGTGTAATACCACGGGTTTTGATGCGTATGTATTAACAATTGAATAATCAATCCTGGGATTGATTTGGTGAGAAACCAATCCCCAGGCGGATCAGCAAGGAATTTTTGTGGGAGTACAAAACATGAGTTGTAAAAGACGTTGGAGCCAGGGGATGATCTGTGGATTGATTTTGGCAGTATGTCTGCCTGTGATGGCAGTTGACTCTGCTGCTGAGAAATTGATTGGTAAGGTGCCGAGTGATCCCATTTTGTTCATGGCTACCAGTGGTATCGCCCAGATCAAGCCTGCGTTCGATAAAACGTTTTTGGCACAGATGATTGCTGATGAGAATGTTCAAAAATTCGCCCAGGATATCTTGAATCAGGGATTGAAATTGCTTGACGCTGATATGCCCGATCCCGACATGATAGAGGAGATCAAGGGGTATGTTAATGATGTGGCTCAATGCCCTGTCTTGTTGGGCATTGGCCAGTTGGCTGCACCACAAGGACCGGTGCCTGTGCATGGGTATCTGTATATCGATGCCAGTCGAAACAAAGCCAAGGTTCAGGCCCTGTTGACCAAGTTCAATGAGGATGTGGTTGAGCTGGACAATTTAATTGAAAAGACGGTTCATGGTGTGACCCTCTATGGCCCCAAGGATGAGGACAATGTCCCTGGTTATTGGGGCTGGGTGGGTGATACTTTGGTCCTTGGTGTCAACGATGCTGAGGGACTGGCTGTCAAGGCCTTACAATCTGGGACTGCCACAAAAATAAAGGCTTTGTCACAATTGCCTGACACGGGTGATGCATTTATCGAATATATCGATTACGAGAAGCTCTTGGCCCTGACCACTGCTTTCCAGCCGGAAGAGATCAAGGGAATGACTTCTATGGTTTATGCCAAAACTGGCGTGGACAATATGAAGGATGTGGCTCTAAGATCGGGTTTTGATGGGGCAAACATTGTCATGGACGTGTTTTATGGGCTCAAGGGCCCAAGAACAGGTTTGCAGGCTCAAATGAAACCTGTGAGCTCAGATCTGTTCAAAAGGGTGCCCGAAAAGGCAATGGCTGCTGGGGTGTCTCATTTTGACATTCCTGGCACCTACGATTTGCTTCTCAAGCTGGCCAATGATATGACTGGCGGCCAGGCCACACAAATGGTGGATATGGGTGTTGGTATGATCATGTCTCAGTTTGGCGTGGATGTACGTGAAGCCATCGTCAAAAACCTTGATGGCCCTATGTTGGGCTATTCAATACCTCAAGGTGCTGTGCCCGATGCCATGAATGGTGGCCAGGTGGGTATTCTGACTCTGAAAGACACTGATGCCTTTGCTCAGGTTTTACTGACCGTTGAAAAACTGGGCACCTCATTGGCTCAAGGGCAATTTCAGGCTGGCACCCAGGAAAAAGAGGGTCTTACCCTGCATACCTGGGCAGTGGGGCCTCTGGCCATGATGCAAGTGGTACCGACTTGGACTGTGGTAGACAAACACTTTGTGATGTCTACAGACACGAATCTCTGTGCTTTGGCTGCCAAGCAGTTGACCAGCCAGAACAAGGCAACCTCTCTGCTAAATTCTGACGGTTTCAAGAAAGCTTCTGCTAACCTGCCCAAGGCGGTATTTGGATTGAGTTATATTGATACCAAGAAACAGGTCGAGCAGATGATGACTGGCCTTCAGAAAATCTGGCCTCTTGGTGCGATGATGGCCGGCTCTCAGGGCATTCAACTGCCTATGGTGCTGCCTTCTGTGAATCACTTGATGACCGATTTGGTGCCTGTGTGCAATTATTCGTTTGAGAAGGATGGTGGGCTCTATGCCCACTATGAAGGCACTGGCGTTGAACTGGCTTTGGGTGCTGGTGTAGGCGCTGGGGTGGGTGTTGCAGTGCCGATGATTATGAAGTGGCGTAGCCAAGCAGAGCCTCAAGAGGCGGTTACAGAGGAAGTTGTACCTCGATAAGTGGCGATGATTATTGACAGTAAACTTTCAAAGGGCCTGGTTTCAGGCCCTTTTTTATTGCGCATCACCATGGGCTTTTGATTGTATTGAACGGCCTAAGGCTTTATAATCCATGTTTTCAGACAGATTCAATACTTCTGAGGTATAAATATGGCCAAAAAAAATGAAAAAGTGGTATTAGCGTATAGCGGTGGCTTGGACACGAGTGTGATCCTGCCCTGGCTTAAAGAAACGTATGGATACGATGTCATTGCGTTTGCTGCTGAAGTTGGGCAGGGCGATGAATTATCAGGCATAAAGAAGAAAGCCATGGCCAGCGGGGCCAGCAAGTGCATTGTCAAGGACTTGCGCAAGGAGTTTGTGGAAGACTACGTCTGGCCCATGCTCAAGGCGGGTGCTGTGTATGAAAATGGCTACCTGTTGGGTACCAGTATTGCACGTCCGCTGATTGCCAAGCATCAAGTGGATGTGGCTCATGCTGAAGGTGCGACTGCAGTGGCCCATGGCGCCACGGGCAAGGGCAATGATCAGGTACGTTTTGAGCTGACCTTCATGGCCCTGGATCCCTCCCTCAAGATTGTGGCGCCTTGGAAAGATCCGAATTTTACGCTGACCTCGCGTGAGGCTGCAGTTGATTATGCCAAGAAGCACAAGGTGCCTATTGATCAGACCAAAAAGAAGATCTACTCACGCGATAGGAATCTCTGGCATATCAGCCATGAAGGTGCTGATCTTGAAAGTCCGATGAATGAGCCTTTGGACAGTTTGTTTACGATGTCCAGGCCAGTCTCCAAGGCACCTGCCAAGCCTGAATATGTGAAAATTGGTTTTCACGAAGGCATCCCCATGAAGCTTAATGGTAAGCTGATCAGTGGTGTCAAGATGATCGAATTCCTCAATGAAATTGGGGGGAAGCATGCTGTGGGACAGGTGGACCTGGTGGAGAATCGTCTGGTGGGCATGAAGTCCAGGGGCGTGTATGAAACGCCAGGCGGCACCATTCTGACGACAGCACATACGGCTCTGGAATCATTGACCTTGGATCGTGATACGGCCCACTACAAACAGCATGTGGCACTCAAGTATGCAGAAATGGTGTACAATGGCCTGTGGTTCTGCCCCCTGCGTGAATCTCTGGATGCCTTTATCAACAGCACGCAGCGCAATATCAGCGGCGAAGTGACGTTGAAACTGTTCAAAGGACGCTGCACGATTGCTGCCATGAACAGCCCGAAGAGCTTGTATCAGGCTGATCTGGCCAGTTTCACCATGGGTGATGAGTACAACAGTATGGATGCCAATGGGTTTATTCGACTGTTCGGCTTGCCCACGCGGGTTGCGAATCAAGTTGATCGCGACACAGGCAAGTAGTCGCAGAGACTGTTCGTTTCTAGTTTCTAGTTATTGGTTATTGGTTATTTCCACGGAGCGGTCATGGGTTTGCCTGAATGGATTATCTTGGCGTTTGTGTTTTCAATGGGCTGTTGTATTGGCAGTTTCTTGAATGTTGTGATCTATCGGTTGCCCCGTGAGAAATCTCTGGTCTTTCCCGGATCGGCTTGCCCTGCTTGCGGCAAGTCGATCCGTTTTTATGACAATATACCTGTGCTGTCCTGGCTTGCACTGGGTGCCAAGTGCCGCAATTGTAAAGCCTCTGTGTCAGCTCGATACTTCGTGATCGAGTGTCTCACAGGGCTTACATTTTTGGGCGTATTTGTGGCTTATTTCCAGTTGGGTGTGATCAAGGATATGCCCAACCTGTTGACCGCAGGCTGGGTACTGTATGTGGTGCATATGATTCTGATCAGTGCCTTGATTGCATCGTCCGCTATTGATTTGGAGCTCTGGATCATCCCTCTATCCATTTGTTGGTTCGTGACAGGTACCAGCCTTGTAGGCATTACAGCTGTGGCTGGGGCATTGGCCAATACCGGTCCGCTGCCTTCCATGCTTCCCCAGGCCAGCCCAGTGACAGGGGCTTTGGCTGTGGGGGCTGCGGCTGGTCTGGTTATTAGCCTGATTCTTTTGGCTTTGGGCAAGATTAAACGCAGTTACGAATTGGATTCTGCAGTAGAACCCCAAAAAAATTCCGAACCGGAGTCTGGGCCATTTGATGATGAGCATCTGTATAATCATCGAAGAGAAATGTGCTATGAAGTTGTGTTTCTCGGTCCTGTGATTGTGCTTGCCTGTGCTGCCTATTGGATCACTCACTCTGTGCCAGCGGTCAATGAGTGGTGGGCTGAGCTGATGGACAAACCTGTGGCGACAGCCTTTCTAGGTAGCTTGTGGGGGTATTTTGTGGGATGTGCCGTGGTTTGGGCCACCCGCATCTTTGGCACTCTGGGTTTTGGCAAAGAAGCCATGGGCCTGGGTGATGTGCACTTGATGGGTGCTGTGGGTGCTGTGGTGGGTGCCAAGATGGTCACTGTTGCATTCTTTATTGCACCATTTTTTGGCCTGGCCTGGGCTGCGTTTCACATGTTTTATAAAAAAAGCAGGCAAATTCCGTACGGTCCATTCTTGTCTTTAGGCTCATTCACGGTTATGATTCTGCATGACTGGATGGTGCAGCGTTTGTTATTGCTGTATGGCGGCTGACCGGCAAGGTTATATCACGACTAACTCTGATCTATAAGGAGATAGATAAAATGCGTTCAATCAGTAAAAGACACTTCGTAATGGTCCTGGCCTTGGTGGCCTTGACCTTGATGTCGGGTTGTACCAATTGGCGGGCGAAATACGAAGATCTTACTGTCGATCATTCAAACCTTGAGGGACGACATCTTAGAGCTCAGGATCAACAGCGGAAACTAAGCGAACGTGTTTCGCAGGATCAGATGACCATTGAAGAGCTTCGCAGACAGGTTGACGATATGGGTAGAAGCCCTTCGGATGCCGCACAATTTGGCCCAGGATTTGATGTGGCCATAGACGATGCGGCCGGCACTGTGACCGTGACTCTGCCCAATACCATCCTGTTTTCTTCGGGTAAGGCAAAGCTCAAGAGTACGACCATTAGTGAATTGGGAAAAATCGCGTCTGTACTCAAAAGCCAATACGCCGACAGGCGTGTTGACGTGGTTGGTCATACAGATTCTGATCCCATCAAAAAGTCTGGGTGGGCAGACAACTGGGAGCTGTCTTCACAGCGAGCTCTGTCTGTGCTTCGTGATTTGGAGAAGAAAGGTGTTTCCAGCAGCAAGCTGAGAGCTTGCGGTTGTGGACCATCCAGGTCTGTCGTACCCAACAGCTCAGCGACCAGCAAAGCCCAAAACCGCCGCGTGGAAATCGTGGTCTATATGAGATAACCTGTTACTTACTTCTCTATTAGTTTCAAAAAAGCCCGGGTTTACCTGGGCTTTTTTTTGTCTATGATGTGTGTAACTTCTCAATAAGTCCCTGAAAGCCGTATCCGAACCTCCGATTGGCCTCAA